>NZ_LFGT01000004.1:105550-118687 GCF_002078115.1 Halomonas sp. BC2
GTGGGCCGTGGGGCTCGATGATGCCCCGGCGGCCATCGAAGCACTGCGCGAGGCGCTGCCGGATAACCCCCGCTGGGCAGTGACGGAACGCCATGGCGTACTGCTGATGCGCTATTTAGGTGCATCCCGAAACGAAGCCTGGGCCCTGTGTGAACACGCCTGGCAGCTACTACGCCCGCGCTGGATCGAACGCGAAGCGCATACCCCGCGTATTTGGCTAACCTGATTGGCAACACTTCGATGATGCTGGAGACACTCCATGGAACTGACCCCAAGAGATAAAGACAAGCTGATGCTGTTCACGGCCGCCCAGCTTGCCGAGCGGCGCAAGGCGCGCGGCCTGAAACTCAACTACCCCGAGGCGGTGGCGCTGATTAGTTTTGAAATCATGGAAGGCGCACGAGACGGCCGCAGCGTCGCCGACCTGATGAGTTACGGCCGCGAGATCCTCACCCGTGACGATGTCATGGAAGGCGTGGCCGAGATGGTCGATGAAGTGCAGGTAGAAGCCACCTTCCCCGATGGCACCAAGCTGGTCACCGTCCACACCCCTATCAACTAACCGTCCACCGCTAGGAGAGCGCCATGATTCCCGGTGAGTATCAGTTGCACGAAGCGGATATCGAGCTGTGTGCGGGCCGCGAACGCATCACCGTAGAGGTGGCCAATACCGGCGACCGCCCCATTCAGCTCGGCTCCCACTACCATTTTGCCGAAGCCAATCCGGCGCTGGTGTTTGACCGCGATAAAACCCGTGGCTACCGGCTGGACGTCGCCGCAGGCACCGCCATCCGCTTCGAACCCGGCCAAACCCGCGAAGTCACGCTGATAGCGTTCGTCGGCAAGCGGGAAATCTACGGCTTCCGTGGCGATGTGATGGGGCCGCTGGATCGTCCTCTGAATAGCTAATGGCGTCAGGCGATTAGGCTCCCCAGTGCCAGGCTTCATCTTTTAGGAGAGGCAATACATGAAACCGGTAAACAGAATCAGTCGGCGCGCCTACGCCGATATGTACGGCCCCACGGTAGGCGACCGCGTGCGCCTGGGCGACACAGAGCTATGGATTCAAGTCGAAAAAGACGCCACCCACTACGGTGAAGAAGTGAAGTTCGGCGGCGGCAAGGTGATCCGCGATGGCATGGGCCAAAGCCAGCGCCAGGATGCCTCGGTGATGGACACCGTGATCACCAACGCGCTGATTCTCGACTGGTGGGGCATCGTCAAAGCCGATGTGGGGCTGCAAAATGGCCGCATCGCCGCCATTGGCAAGGCAGGCAACCCCGACACCCAGCCCGATGTCGAGATCGTCATTGGCCCTGGCACCGAAGTGATTGCCGGAGAAGGCAAGATCCTTACCGCTGGTGGCATCGACGCCCATATCCACTTCATCTGCCCTCAGCAGGTGGAAGAAGCGCTGATGAGCGGCGTTACCACCATGCTGGGCGGTGGCACTGGCCCCGCCACGGGCTCCAACGCCACCACCTGCACCCCCGGCGAGTGGCACATTGGCAAGATGCTCCAGGCCGTGGACGACCTGCCCATGAACATCGGCCTGCTGGGCAAAGGCAACGCCAGCCTGCCGGAAGGGCTCGAAGCGCAGCTGGAAGCGGGCGCCATGGGCCTCAAGCTGCATGAAGACTGGGGCACCACCCCCGCCTCCATCGACACCTGCCTGAGCGTGGCGGAAAAGTACGATGTGCAGATCGCCATCCACACCGATACGCTCAACGAATCCGGCTTCGTGGAAGACACCCTGGCGGCCTTCAAAGAGCGCGGCATCCACACCTACCACACCGAAGGTGCAGGTGGCGGCCACGCCCCGGACATTCTCACTGCCTGCTCCAAGGAGTACGTGCTGCCGTCCTCCACCAACCCCACGCGGCCCTACACGGTGAACACCATCGACGAGCATCTCGACATGCTCATGGTCTGCCACCACCTGGACCCCAATATTCCCGAAGACGTGGCCTTTGCCGATTCACGTATTCGTCGCGAAACCATTGCCGCCGAGGATATCCTCCACGACCTGGGCGTGATTTCGATGATCGCCTCCGACTCCCAGGCCATGGGCCGCGTGGGTGAAGTGGTCTGCCGCACCTGGCAAACGGCCCATAAAATGAAGGTGCAGCGCGGCCTGTTGCCGGAAGATGAAGCGCTGGGGGCCGACAACCTGCGCGCCAAGCGCTATATCGCCAAATACACCATCAACCCCGCCATTACTCACGGCATCGCCCATGAAGTAGGCTCCATTGAAGTGGGCAAACTGGCCGATTTGGTGCTGTGGAAGCCCGCCTTCTTCGGCGTCAAACCGGCGCTGATTTTGAAAGGCGGCATGATTGCCGGAGCGCCCATGGGCGACCCCAACGCCTCGATTCCCACACCGCAGCCGGTGCACTACCGCCCCATGTTCGGCACCTTTGGCCGGGCGGCCAGCCAGGTAAGGCTCAACTTCGTCAGCCAGGCGGCCATCGATGCGGGCATCAAGGAGCGGCTGGGCCTGCAAAGTACGCTGTCGGCCTGCAAGAACGTGCGCGGCGTGCGTAAAAAGGACATGAAGCTCAACGACGCCTGCCCAGAGCTCACCGTCGACCCGCAAACCTACGAAGTGCGCTGCGACGGCGAACTGCTCACCTGTGAGCCCGCGACTGAACTGCCGCTGGCGCAGCGGTATCACTTGTTTTGAATGTAAGACATATCCTAGGCGACACGAGAGCCGGGGGCAGCCCGTAGAGAGGGTCTTTTGCCATGGATGGCAAAAGTAGCGTACAGGGAGGTATTTACAGCGCCCTCTCGTAGGGCTGCTCCCGGCGAGCCCCCCAAGGCTATAACAGGACGATATCGATGTTGAAACTGATTGAACGCCTCGGCCCCGTAGATGAGGACACCGCCAGCGACACGCTGACACTGCCCTTCGAGCTGCGTATTCGTGGCCGCTTGAAAGCCGAAAGCGACAGCGGCCAGCCGCTGGGCCTGTTTCTGGATCGCGGCCCGGTATTGCGCGATGGTGACGGCCTGAAAGCCGAAAATGGTGAGATCGTGCGCGTTTGTGCCGCCATTGAGCCCGTGGTGACCGCGCGAGTGAGCACTGGCTTACCCCTGGCACGGCTGGCGTACCACCTCGGCAATCGCCATGTGCAGCTGGCGCTGGGAGAAGACCAGCAGGGCGGCTGGGTGCGTTTCCCACCCGACCACGTTCTCGAAGAGCTGGCCGAGCTGCTGGGCGCGACGCTCGAGCACCACAACGCCACCTTCGACCCCGAGCCGGGCGCCTATAACCAGGTGGGGGGTGGGCATTCGCACGGCCATGGTCATAGCCATGGCCACGGGCATTCCCATGCTCACGACCACGACCACGACCACGACCACGACCACGAGCACGACCACGAGCACGACCACGACCACGACCATGGACATGGACATGGACATGGACACAGCCATGCCCACTAAGCCAGACACCTCGCCGGACCTGGCGCTGCTGGGCTTGCTGCAACTGGTGAGCCCGGCGCTGCCCATCGGCGCCTTCGCCTTTTCCCAAGGGCTGGAAAGCGCCTTCGAGCTGGGCTGGGTCCGCGATGAAGAGAGCCTGAGCGAGTGGCTGTCTGGGGTGCTGGAAGATGGCCTGACCCGCTGTGAGCTGCCGGTGATCGACCGGCTATACGGCGCCTTTGCCGACCAGCAAGGCGACACGGTCGCCGAGTGGGACCACTGGCTGGCCGCTACCCGTGAAACCGCCGAACTGGCCGCAGAGGATAGCCGCCTGGGCGCGTCACTCACGCGGCTGCTGGGCAGCCTGGCGCTATTGCCAAACGATGAACGGCTGCCAGGTGAAGACTCACTGACGCCGCTTTTGCCACCGCAGGCGGGTTACGTCACGATGTTCAGCTGGGCGGCTTATCAACGGGGCATTCCCGTTCATCAGGCGCAGCTGGGCTTTGCCTGGGCCTGGCTGGAAAACCAGCTGGCCGTGGCCTGTAAAGCGCTGCCGCTGGGGCATACCGCGGCACAACGTATCATCGAGCGGCTACGCAGCGAACTGGTCGTGGCCGTCGATCGGGCAAAGCACCTGGACGACGATGCGCTGGGCCCCGTGCTGCCCGGCGTGGCACTGGCCAGCGCCCTGCATGAAACCCAATACTCCCGTTTATTTAGAAGTTAACTGGCATCATTCAGGAGAAGAGAATGACTCACTGTTTACGCGTTGGCGTGGGTGGCCCGGTAGGTTCCGGAAAAACCGCGCTGCTCAAGCAGCTCTGTTTGGCGCTGCGCGATCATTATGATATTGCCGTGGTCACCAACGACATCTACACCCGCGAAGACGCCGATTTCCTGCTGCGTCACGAAGCGCTGCCCGCCGACCGCATTCTGGGGGTGGAAACCGGCGGCTGCCCGCACACGGCGATTCGGGAAGATGCCTCGATGAACCTGGCGGCCATTGACGAGCTGCACGTCCGCCACCCCAGCCTGGAGCTGGTGCTGGTAGAGTCCGGTGGCGACAACCTCTCCGCTACCTTCAGCCCCGAGCTTTCCGATCTCACCCTGTACGTGATCGACGTCTCTGCAGGCGACAAGATTCCACGCAAGGGTGGCCCGGGTATCACCAAGTCGGACCTGCTGATCATCAACAAGATCGATATCGCCGAGCAGGTACACGCGTCGCTGGAAGTGATGGAGCGAGATTCGAAGAAAATGCGCGGCGAACGCCCGTTCGTGTTCACCAACCTCTACGATGGCGTTGGCCTCGAAGAGATCATTCGCTTCATACTCGACAAAGGCATGCTGGAAGAGCGGCGCCCAGCGGCAGCAAGCGCCTGATAAAAAGCTGCCCTGACCAGGCGGTAAGCGGTCAGGGCAGCGGAAAAACGTGGTTGGCGTCGTGTCAAAACGGGCCATCCCTGGCCACCACTCAGCTACATTGAACTGATAACTCCCTGATAACCTTAACCTAGGTTATGAAAACGCCTGTCGGCTATTAATTATTTGTTAGCAAAGTAATAAATGTCGCAAAATGGCTAAAGATGACACATTGAACCTCTGTGGTTGGCCTCAGTTGCTGTAAATGGCGATGCCACTAACGGTGACGCTGGCGCAGGTGGTTGATCACGCCACCTTGCGCAATCAGCTCCCGTTGGCGGGGGCTGAGCCCATGATGCAGCGTCAGCTCGCCCTTGCCGGGGATATGCGCGGTCAGCGTGTCCCCGCGTTCCAGCTGCGCGTAGAGCCCCTCGATCACCAGGCAGTCGCCCTGGGTTAGCCGGGCGCTGTCTTCCTCGCGGGTAAAGGTGAGGGGCAGCGCACCAAAGCAGATCAGGTTTTGCCAGTGAATCCGCGCAAAACTCTTCGCGACCACCACCTGTAGCCCCAAGTAGCGCGGCACCAGTGCGGCATTCTCGCGGCTGGAGCCCTGCCCGTAATTCGTCCCCCCGATGATCGCGTGTCCACCCTGGGTGCGAGTGCTTTCTGCGCGCTCGGCATAGTGAGGGTCGACTGCCTCGAAGGTGAAGGGGGCCGAGGCATACACACTGCTCCAGTAGGGCAGCACCCGCTGCCCGGCAGGCATGATGTCATCGGTGGAGATATTGTCGCCGGTGACCAGGAGCACCGGCACTTCCAGGCGGTCCGGCAATGGGGCGAGCTCTGGCAGGGCCGGTGTGTTGTCGGTCTTCTGCAGCGCTTTCAGCTTTGCTTCATGGGGAGGCAGCGGCGCGTTGAACAGGGCGCGGTTCACCTCGATTCGGGCGGGCTCCTGGGGGCGGGGGTAGGGCATGTCGAGGGTGCGTGGGTCGGTGATCACCCCGGCCACCGCTGAGGCGGCGGCGGTTTCCGGGCTGCACAAAAACACGCTGTCTTCCCGCGTGCCGGAGCGCCCGGGAAAATTGCGCGGCACGGTACGCAGGCTGTTGAGCCCCACGGCGGGTGCTTGCCCCATCCCGATACAGCCATTACAGCCCGCCTGGTGCAGCCGAGCGCCGCTGGCGACCAGGTCGGCCAGGTAGCCCTGCTCGATGAGCGAGGTCAGCACCTGGCGGGAAGAGGGGTTGATATCCAGCGAAACGCCGTCGGCCACCTGCTTGCCGCGCACGATCTCGGCCACCACGGCAAAATCGCGAAAGCCGGGGTTGCCCGACGAGCCGATGTACGCCTGATGCAGCGGCTGGCCCGCCGCCTCACGTACGGTGACGACGTTATCCGGGCTGGAGGGCAGCGCAATCATGGGTTCTAGCTGGCTGAGGTCGAGCGTCTCGTGCAGGTCGTAGTGGCAGCCGGGCTCGGCAGCCAGCGGGGTCCAGTCGGCTTCTCGGCCTCGGGAGGCCAAAAAGCGCCGGGTCTCGTCATCGCTGGGGAACACCGTGGCCGTGGCTCCCATCTCGGTGCCCATGTTGGCCAGCACATGGCGGTCCATGGCGGAAAGGTGGGCAAGCCCTGGCCCGTAATACTCGATGATGGTGTTCTTGCCGCCCGCCACGCCGTGGCGGCGCAGCAGTTCCAGTACGATGTCCTTCGCCGAGACCCAGTCGGGCAGCTGGCCTTCCAGCTTGATGCCCCAAATCTTCGGCATGGTGATGTACAGCGGCTCGCCTGCCATGGCCATGGCCACTTCGATGCCGCCCGCACCAATCGCCAGCATGCCAAGGGCACCCGCCGCCGTGGTGTGACTGTCGCAACCGACGATGGACTCGCCGGGCACACCGAAGTTTTCCATGTGCACCGGATGGCTGATGCCGTTACCGGGGCCTGAGTACCACACGCCAAAGCGTTCGCAGGCACTCTTCAGAAAGAGGTAGGTTTCGGCGTTCAGGTTGTCGGCCTGGACGAGGCCGTGGTCGATGTACTGCACGCTGGGCTCGGTGTGTACACGGTCGAGCCCCATGGCTTCCAGCTCCAGCATGACCAGCGTGCCCAGCACGTCCTGCAACAAGGCCTGGTTGATGCGCAGGGCGATTTCACTGCCAGGGGTCAGCTCGCCGCTGACCAAGTGACGTTGAAGCAGCTGTTGGGCAAGGTTTGACGGCGGAACAGGGGAGGATGCGGTCATGGTCATTCACCAGGTTGTCGTTGTTATCGGTGGCACAGAGGATTCGGGAGAAAACGTGTTCAGGGCAGGGCGTAGCAGCGGTCCGCGCTGCCGGCTTTCACCACCTGACCGGGCGTGTCGTGGCCGATCAGCGCTGGCAAGGTGGCGGAAATATCCAGTAACGCGGGCAGGTGGACGCCGGTGGCGACGCCCATCTGCTCGAACATGTGCACCAGGTCTTCGGTGCAGACATTACCCGTGGCGCCAGGGGCAAACGGGCAGCCGCCCAGGCCACCCAGCGAGGCATCGAACCGCAGGATGCCCGCTTGCCACGCCGCCAGGGCGTTGGCCAGCCCCATGCCTCGGGTGTTGTGGAAATGCAGCGTGAACGGCACGCCGGGAAAACGCTCCAGCACCTGGCGGCATAGCGCGCCGACCTGGGCGGGGTTGGCCACGCCGGTGGTATCGCACAGCGTGATGCCTTCCACGCCTAGCGCCAGCTGCTGCTCGATCAGGCTGAGCACGCGGGCTTCGGGCACCTTGCCTTCGAAGGGGCAGCCAAAGGTGGTGGAGAGCGAGGCGTTGATGAACACGCCGCTCCCCTGTGCCAGCTGGATGATCGAGGCGAACTGTTCGAGTGACGCCTCTGGCGTCATGCGCAGGTTGGCGCGGCCATGGGCGTCACTGGCCGACATCACCAGGTTGATTTCATCCACGCCGCAGGCCAGCGCCCGCTCGGCTCCCTTGACGTTGGGCACCAGCACGGTGACCTCCACGCCGTCGCGGCGCTGAATGGCATTCACCACGTCGGCGGCATCGCGCAGGTGGGGAATGGCCTTGGGCGAGACGAAGGAGGTGGCCTCGATGCGCGCAATGCCGGTGGCAGTGAGAGCGTCGATCAGCGCGACTTTCTGTTCGGTGGGGATAAAGCGCTCTTCGCTCTGAAAGCCATCGCGGGGGGCCACTTCGTTGATTTGTAGGGTGGTCATGGCGGTCTCCGGTTAGATAATGCCCGCTTGGCGCAGCTTGTCGCGGGTGGCGGCATCGATGCCCAGCTCTTCCAGTACGTCATCGGTGTGGGCGCCCAGCGTCGGCCCGCCTTGCCCCAGCCTGCCGGGGGTGGCGCTCAGCTTGGGCAGCACGCCCGGCACCTTGAGTGGGCGGCCATCGGCGCGGGTGACGCTCTGGATCATCTCTCGGGCAAGGTAGTGGGGGTCGTTGGCGATATCGGCGGCGGTATAGGGGAAGCCTGCCGGTACGCGGGCGTCGTCCAGGGCGCTGAGAATGTCGTCGCGGCGGCGGGTCTGGGTCCAGGCTTCGATGGCTGCGTCGATCTCGCTGGCGTGCTGGCTGCGGCCATCGTTGTGGGCCATGGCGGGGTGGTTGGCGAGATCCTCACGGCCAATCACACCCATCAAGCGCTTGAAGATGCTGTCGCCATTACCGGCAATCAGCACGTATTCGCCTTCGCAGGTGCGGTAGGCGTTGGATGGCGTAATGCCGGGCAGCGCGCTGCCGCTGGGCTCCCGCACCTGGCCGGTGGCATCGAACTCCGGCAGCAGGCTCTCCATCATGGCAAACACGGATTCGTACAGGGCCACATCGATCTCTTGCCCCAGGCCGCTGCGCTGACGCTCCTGCAGGGCCAACAGAGTGCCGATCACCGCGTAGAGCGCCGAAAGCGAGTCGCCGATGCTGACCCCCACCCGCACCGAAGGCTCGCCGGGGTGGCCGGTCAAGTAGCGTAGCCCACCCATGGCTTCGCCAATCACCCCAAAGCCTGGCTTGTTGCGGTAGGGGCCGGTCTGGCCAAAGCCGGAAACTCGCACCATGATCAAGCCCGGGTTCTGGGCGGCCAGCGTGTCGTAGCCCAGCCCCCAGCTTTCCAGCGTGCCGGGGCGAAAATTCTCGACGATCACATCGGCTTCGGCGGCCAGGCGGCGCACCACCTCCTGGCCCTGTTCGCTGCGCAGGTCCAGCGTCACCGAACGCTTGGTACGGCTCTGGACGTGCCACCACAGCGAGGTGCCCTCTTCGAGAATACGCCATTTGCGAAGGGGGTCGCCGGTGCCGGGAGGCTCGATCTTGATCACATCTGCCCCGAACTCCCCCAGCAGCTTGGTGGCAAACGGACCGGCAATGAGCTGGCCAAGCTCTACGACTTTAAGTCCATCGAGAGGAAGCTGGCGCGTTGTCATAATGAAGGCTCCTGATAACGCTTGATCTGGCAGGCGGGTCTGGATGCAGACTCGACTGTTGTTGTCCATCAAGCATCTGCGAGCCTGCCGAGCATCACAATTAGGCAATCAGGAAACGGGCGTTCGTCACTGGCGAACCCTGACGTGGGCGCGCGGTACTTTTTCCAACGATGTTTTCGACCACGTTTCCAACCACTGATCGGGTAATACCATGCTGCGATTCGATTTTGTCACGCTCAGACTGTTCGTCGCGATTGCCGACGAAGGGCGCCTGACCGCTGCGGCGGAGCGTGAGCACCTGGCGCTGGCGGCGGTCAGCAAACGGGTCAGCGACCTGGAGACGTTGGTGGGCACCGAGCTTCTGTATCGTCGGCCACGCGGCGTTGAGCTGACCCCCGCAGGCAGGGCCTTCCTGCACCACGCCCGGCGTATTCTGGAAGATGTGGCCCGGCTGCAGGCCGAGCTGAGCGAGTACGGAGAAGGCGTGCGGGGCCACGTGCGCATTCATTCCAATACCTCGGCGATCATTGCTTTTCTGCCCCAGGACCTCAGCGCCTTTGCCCGGGAGTACCCGCAAATCAAGATCGACCTGCAGGAGCGCACCAGCAGTGAAGCGATTGCGGCGGTGCGCGACGGCGTGGCCGATATCGGCATCTTTGCCAGCCACGTGGCCGCCGATGAGCTGGAGGTGCGCCCCTATCGGCGGGACCAGCTGGTGCTGGTCACCCCGCAGGACCACCCGCTGGCCAGGCACGACAAGCTCTATTTGCACCAGGCGGCGGAGTACGATTTCGTGGGGCTGCAACAGGATGCCTCGCTGCAATCGCTGCTCCATGAACAGGCCAGCCAGGCTGGTAGAAACCTGCGCATGCGCATACAGGTACGCAGCTTCGATGCCATCTGCCGCATGATTCACTACGGCCTGGGCGTGGGGGTGCTGCCCCAGCGCACGCTCTATCGAGACCTGCAAGACCTCAAGCTACGCATGATTCCACTGGCCGACGAATGGGCTACCCGGGAGCTGGTGATTGGCATGCGCCATTACGCTGGCCTTTCGGTGGTGGCGCGTCATCTGGTCGACCATCTGCTATCCCCTCAGGAGACACCCCATGACCACTGATTTCGTTGATGACATCAAGGCGCTCACCTTCGATGTGTTTGGCACCGTGGTGGACTGGCGCGGCAGCGTCATCCGCGAAGGCGAACAGCTCAGCGCGGCCAAGGGCCTGGCCATCGACTGGCCGGCGTTTGCCGACCGCTGGCGGGCAGGCTATGCCCCGGCCATGAACCGCGTACGCCAGGGGGAGCTGCCCTGGACCAAGCTGGATGCGCTGCACCGCATGACGCTGGATACCCTGCTGGAAGAGTTCGGAGTGGCCGACCAGCTGAGCGAGGCCGTCAAGCAGCACCTGAACCGCGTATGGCATCGCCTCACGCCCTGGCCGGACAGCGTCGCAGGGCTGCAGGCGTTAAAGCAGCGCTTCACCCTGGCCACGCTCTCCAACGGCAACGTGTCGCTGCTGGTGAACATGGCCCGCCACGCGGGGCTCCCTTGGGACTGCGTGCTCTCCTCCGAGCTTGCTGGGCACTACAAGCGCGACCCCGAGGTGTACCACATGGCGGCCAATCTCCTCGACCTGAAACCCTCGCAGATTCTGATGGTGGCCGCCCACCAGGATGACCTGCAGGCCGCCCACCGGGAAGGCATGCGCACGGCGTTCGTGAAGCGTCCGCTGGAGTTTGGCCCCACGGCCACGCCAGACCTGAGCATCGACCCCTGCTTCGACCTGGTGGCCGAGGACTTCCTCGACCTGGCACGGCAACTGACATGAGGTATTCATCACCTGCCTGAAGGGGGGGGGCTTGGGTGGTGGGACGTTTCCGTTTATGTTGATGCTTTACTCGCTGACGCCGAATCCTTGGCCAGGTGGAGAGGCGCGGGCCATACGCAAGGAGCCGCTTTGATGAACATTGTCATTCCCGATGATTACCAGGATTGTGTGCGCGACCTGGATGCCTTCGCCAAGCTGGCAGGCCACCAGGTGACGATTTACAACGACACCGTCACCGATGAGGACGCGCTGGTCGAACGCTTCAAGGAGGCCGACGCGCTGGTGCTGATTCGTGAGCGCACGCCGATCACCGCGTCCCTGCTGGCGCGGCTGCCCAGGCTCAAGCTGATCAGCCAAACCGGCGGCGGCGCGGCACATGTCGATATGGCCGCCTGCCGAGCGCACGGCGTGATGGTGCTGGCAGGCACCGGCTCGCCCTACGCCGCCGCGGAGCTTACCTGGGGGCTGGTGCTTTCGGCCATGCGGCGCATTCCCGACGAGGTGGCCAACCTCAAGGCAGGCCGCTGGCAGCGCACGCTGGGCATGGGCCTGAAAGGGCGCACCCTGGGCGTGTTTGGCTACGGCAAGATTGGCCAACTGGTAGCTCGCTACGGCCAGGCGTTCGAAATGAACGTGCTGGTATGGGGCCGCGAGGGCACCCGCCAGCGGGCCGCCGAGGCGGGGCTGGAAGTCGCTACCTCGCAGGAAGCATTCTTCGAACGCAGCGATGTGCTGAGTCTGCACCTGCGCCTGAACCCGGAGACCCGCGGTATCGTCACCGCCGCCAACCTGGCCAGCATGAAGCCGACCGCCGTGCTGGTGAATACCAGCCGCGCCCCGCTGATCGAAGCGGGCGCACTGGAAGCGGCGCTGAAGGCTGGCCGCCCCGGCATGGCCGCCGTGGACGTGTTCGACGAAGAGCCGGTGATCGAGCATCCGCTGCTGGCGCTGCCCAACTTCCTGGCCACGCCCCACCTGGGCTACGTGGAGAAAGACAGCTACGAGCTCTACTTTGGCGACGCGTTCGAGAACGTGCTGGCGTTCGAAGCGGGCACGCCAGGGCGTAATCTGGCAGAAGAGGGCTAAGCCTCTGACGCACACCCCGCGAGCGGTGAAAGATCACCGCCCGCGAGGTGATAGAGGCCGAGGCGTCGGTTCAGTGGCCCGACCAGCCCAGCAGGATGGGCACGTAGACCACCAGCAGCAGAACGCCGATCAGCCCTAGCAGATAAGGGATAATGGCGCGGGTGATACGTTCCAGCGGCAGCTGGGTCACCGACGAGGCCACGTAAAGGTTGATGGCCACGGGTGGGGTAATCATGCCAATCGAGAGCCCCACCACGATGATCAGCCCGAAGTGGATCGGGTCGATGCCCAGCTGCAGCACCAGCGGCAGCAGCACCGGGGTGAGGATGATCAAGGCGCTGGCCGTCTCGATGAATACCCCGGTCAGCAGAATCACCGCCACCACCAGCAGCATGATTACGTAGGGATTGGTGGAGAGCGACAGCACCGACTGGGCAATCGCACCGGGCACCTGCCAGCTGGAGAGCGTCCAGCTCAGCACCGCCGACATGGCAATCACCAGCATGATCACGGCGGTGGTCATCGCCGAACGGATCAACAGCTTGTACACCTGGGGCAGGGTCAAGTCCCGGTACACGAACAGCGACACCAGCAGCGCGTAGTTCACCGCCACCACCGCCGCTTCCGACGGCGTGAAAATCCCCGAGAAGATCCCCCCCAGAATGATCACCGGCGTCATCAGCCCCCAACTGGCCGATTTCAACGTGCGCCAAATGGTGGCCAGCGAGAGCGGCGTGCCTTTCGGGTACTGGCGCTTGTACGCCTGGGTGATGGCAATGGCCATCAGCGCCAGGCCCATGGCCAGCCCCGGCAAGAAGCCGTTCAGGAACAGCTTGGAGACCGACTGCTGGGCAATCACCGCGTAGATGATCATCGGCACCGAAGGCGGGATCACCACGCCGATGGTGCCGCTGGCGGCGATCAGGCTGGCCGCCGAGGCGGGGTCGTAGCCCTTGCGCTTCAGCTCCGGCACCAGGCTCGACCCCACCGCCGCCGTGGTGGCCGCCCC
>NZ_LFGT01000004.1:119150-145940 GCF_002078115.1 Halomonas sp. BC2
CCGCCGTGGTGGCCGCCCCCCGAGCCGGAAATGGCCGCGAAGAACATGCCCGCCATCACCGAGACCACCGAGAGCCCGCCACGCATGAAGCCCACCAGTGAATCGGCAAAGCTCACCAGCCGCTCGCTGACCTTGCCCTGGGCCATCAAATCACCGGCCAGGATAAACATGGGAATGGCCACCAGGGCGAACGAGTTGATGCCCTGGAACATCTGCTGGGTGACCACCATCAGCGGCACCCCCGACTGATGCAGGGCGTAGAGCGTGCTGGCGCCAATGGCAAAGGCAATCGGTATGCCCAGCAGCATGAACAGGAAGAACAGCCCGAACAGCACCAGCGTCATAGCACTTCCTCCTGGGCGGTGATGGGCTGCCCGTGCACCAGCACCTCGATTATGTCTACCAGCGCATACCACGCCATGATGCCCGCCGAGAGCGGGATGACGGCGTAGACGTAGGTCATCGAGAGGCGCAGCGCGGCCGACTTCTGAAAGCTTTGTACCTGCATGTAGCGATGGCCGATGACCACCAGCGTGACCATGAAGGCCAACACGATGGCCAGCGCGGCCAACCTGGCCAGCTTGCGCAGCGGCAGGGGCAGGGCATCCACCGCAAAGGTGACCGCAATGTGCCGCCCACGCTGGAAAGCCAGCGTGCCCGCTAAAAAGGTGATCCACACCAGCAGAAACCGCGCGACCTCTTCGGTCCAGCCCACGGCGCTGAACAGCACCCGTGAGACGATCTGTAGCGTGATTACGCCAATTAAAGCTGCCATGCCCGCAAACACCACGGGCTGGATGATGGCATCCAGCCCGCGTTCAATGCGTTGCAGCAGCGTCAATAGAGGCTGTGCAAACGACATCACTGTTGCAGCGCCTCCTGAATGCGCGGCAGGTAATCACCGAACTGCTGGCCGTACTTCTCATAAACCGGCGCAACGGCGGCCTGGAAGGCTTCCATATCGGGGGAGTCGTTGATTTCCATGCCTGCTTCGCGCAGGGCGGCCAGCTGTTCGGCTTCCATATCGGCGTTCACCTGACGCTCATGCTCGGCGGCTTCCTGGGCGGCCTGGCGGATGACGTCCTGGGCGGCTTCCGGCAGCTGGTTCCAGGCAGGCATGCCCATCACGAAAATCGCTGGGGCATAGGTGTGGCGTGACAGGGTCATGTAGTTCTGGGTTTCATCCAGCTTGAACGAGTGAATCACGTTCACCGGGTTTTCCTGGCCGTCGATGGTGCCCTGTTGCATGGCGGTCAGTGCTTCGGTCCAGGCCATCGGGATGGCGTTGGCCCCCAGCTCGCGGAAGGTATCGGTGTACACCGGGTTTTCCATCACGCGAATGCGCAGGCCATCCAGGTCTTCCGGCGAGTTCACGGCGCGCTCGCTGTTGGTCAGGTTGCGGAAGCCGCGCTCGGCGTAGGCCAGGCCTTTCAGGTTCACGTCGGCCAGCTTGTCCAGCAGCTCCTGGCCAATGGGGCCATCCAGCACGCCATAGGCGGCTTCGGGAGTGGGGAACAGGAAGGGCAATTCGAAGACCGCCATCTCTTCCACGAAGTTGGCCACCGGCCCGTTGGTGATCACGCCCATGTCCACGGTGCCGATCTGCATGCCTTCCAGCAGCGTGCGCTCATCGCCCAGCGAGGCGTTGGGGAAGATCTCGATGTTCACCTTGCCATCGGTGCGCTCTTCCACCAGCTCTTCGAACTTGGTGGCGGCGATATGGAAGCCATCCTGCTCGTTGACCACGTGGGCCAGGCGCAGCGTGACCGGGTCCATATCCGCAAAATCGTTGGCGTTCGCGGCGCCCACCAGCGCCAGTGAGATGCCCAGTGCCAGCGTACTACGTGCAAATGTTTTCATTTATTATGTTCCCAAACGGATCAGGGTAGGTGCGAGGTGCAAAAGTGCCCCCAGAGCATGCACCACCGCAGGGAAAACGGTCAATCATCTACGCGCCGAAAACCGCCAAGCGGCTGGACACCACGCGCCCACACGGGTACGATACGCACCCAAAGCGCCCGTAGCTCAGTTGGATAGAGTGTCGGCCTCCGAAGCCGAAGGTCGCAGGTTCAATTCCTGCCGGGCGCGCCAAACATATCAAGGGCTTACGTTAACGCGTAGGCCCTTTTGTTTTGGCTGTGTCAAATCTGTGTCATCCATGTGTCACGCCTGCCAATATTGCCTTCAAGACTTGCTACTCAGCCGCTGACCTATGGCTTTTATCTGACACCGGTGTGTCACACGCATATTAGCGTTCTGCTACCCAGTGTGTCGCTTGTGGGTATAACTATCGATATTCTCACGTCCGCTTAGCACAAGATGCTTAAGTCGGCTGAGTATCGTAAGCTAGTGCTTATAAGCGCCTGGCGTCCCTCGAACAGGCAACGGAGGGTGTCCAGCAGCAAGCTCTTGCCGAACCGGCGAGGACGGGACAGAAAATAGTATTTGTTCTGGTTGGCTAGGCGCTCAATGAACGGGGTTTTATCGACTTAGTAGTAATCGCCTTCGCGGATATCGAAAAGGTCTGAATGCCAATGGGAAGCTTGCGACGATGGGCGGATGACATGCGGGCCTCCAATGACGATACCGTTCACGCTTGGTGTGGGTGGGAAGTTTAGCACGGTCGCGTAGAGGTAGACTTGTAGCGGTAGTTACCCACCACGTGAAGTGTCGAGTAGAATTACGCCCTCACGACAACGATTGCGATGATGAACCGTTCAAACGGGCGTATGTCCCGCCGCACTACTGCTTTTTTATCACCCAATTTTTCTTCTTTTAGAGGTTTCTGTGTCTGACCACTCCCGCGCCAATGATGCCATGGCCCTCTTTATCGCGCTTCATCAGAATGATTGGCAGGGTTTCTTCGACGCCAATTCGTTGCAGCGCGGCAAGCGTTATGCCAATCAGCGTCGCGTGCTGGGTGAGCTGAGTCTGGAGCTTGATGCGGAGTGGCTGACGTTATCAGGCGACGTGGAGGGGAGCGAGCGCGAGCCTTACCACACGGATGTCACCATTGGCATTCTCGGGCGTGATGAGACGCTCATCACCGACTGTAGCTGCCCAGTGGGTGTCAGGTGTAAACACGCCGTGGCGCTTATCCAGACCTTTCTCAACCGGATGGGCAATGGGGCTGAGGTGTTTGCAGAGCGTCAGCCGCACAACGGCGCTTCGGGCAAGACGGACACGCAGCAATCGCTTAAACAGCGCTGGGAAAAGTGGATCAAGGAACTCGACCAGTCGCCGGCATCCGTGGGCGAGGGGCAACGTGTCGAGGCGACATATCGACTTGCGCTGTTTCTGGACAGCCGTGACCAGGTGGGCCCAACGCCTGTCTTATCCGTGCTGCCCGCCTGGTTGCGTCCTGGCAAGCAGAAGAGCCGCAGTAACGGCTGGGTGGCACCTCGTAGTATTGAAGTCAGTCGGTCAGGAGCGCTAGTGCCGGCCCCCGAGGGAGGTTGGCTCCCCGAGCAGGAGGAGGCCATTGATCAGCTGATGCACGGTGAGCACGAAGTGACGTGGTCAAGCACGCAGCGCATGTGGGCACTGGTGTCACATTCTTTTCAGGCCCGGGCCTTATGGGCGTTATTGGAGAGTGAAACACCCCCATTGCTGTTTCATCGCAGGCAGACGGGCACCCGGCTTGAGCGGGGGCCTACCTGCCAATTGTCACCGAGTTGGCAAGCGGATAGTGAAGGCGTACAACGATTACATCCGACCACCGTGCCAGAAGACACCCTCTCCTCCGAGGCGATCATCGCCAGAGTCGGTCGTGGCCTCTGCTATCTCGACCCCGAACGCGGCCAGTTCGGGCGGATGGAGGGTGCGCCTGAGCTCCTCGACAAGCTGTATCGGTCGCCGCCGCTGCCACCGGACATCAGCGAATGGCTGGGCGAACGGCTTCAGCAGGCACCCACACTGGCTGAACGCCTGCCCACACCGACACGGATAGAAGAGCAAACACTCAAGGATGTTACACCCCAACTCAAAGTGACGATGTGTGTCGCGGAAGGGCAGCTTGGGTTTAGCCATGGGGCGCCACTACCCCGCTGGATTCAGGTGGGCGCCGGCGTGGTGAGCTTTGATTATGCAGGCATTGAGGTACCGCCCGAAGAGGGTGACACCGCCAATGGATACCGGGATGGGCAGCGGCTGACGATACAGCGCGATACCCAGGCTGAGCGGACCCTGGTGTATGGCCTGCCCTCGGGCATGGTGACCCTTGAGCACTTGGAGAAGAAGAGCACGGTACCCGCATATCTGGAACTGCCGCCCTGGACGTTGCTATTGCCTCACCACGGTACGCCGCCCACACGGGCGACAGAGTGGCCAACGCACCTCGCCGGTCCTGATGAGTGGTGGGAGATGATAGACACGTTGCGCCAAGCGGGCTGCCTCATCGAATTCAGTGAAGACTTCCCTAAAGAGCCTATCTATCTTGAGCCCGAGGCGTGGTACGGCGAACTGGAGCCGGCCGGTAACGGCTGGTTTGATTTGGCGTTGGATATTGAGGTGGAAGGCGAGCGGGTTAACCTGCTGCCCATTTTGCGCCAACTGCTCAAGCGCGAGGATTTTCCCCTGGAGCCCCGCGAAGAGGAGGCCGATGACGCGAGCTGGACCTTGGAACTGGACGATCATCGCCGTTTGACGCTGCCCTTGTCTCGGCTGCGTGGGCTAATGACGCCGATCTTGGATTGGCTGGGCGATGAGCGCGACCCCGACGCGTCCGTGACATTGCCGCTAACGGCCGCCGAGAAAGTGGCGCCTGTCGCCGAGCACGAGCGCTGGGCAGGGCGTGAAGAAGTGAGCGCTTTGGCCCAGCGATTACGCGAGCTGCCGGCGAGCTTACCCCAACCACCCGGTTTTGTCGGTGAGTTGCGCGACTATCAGTCCCGCGGCCTGGCCTGGCTGCGTTTTCTTTCCGAGCTCGGCACCGGCGGCATCCTGGCCGATGACATGGGACTGGGCAAGACGGTGCAAGTCCTGGCGCATGTGCTTGATGAGCGGGCTCGTGGTTCGCTCAAGGGGCCGACCCTGGTGATTGCCCCCACAAGTTTGGTGGGTAACTGGTGCACCGAAGCCGCGCGCTTCGCGCCGGATCTCCAGGTGGTGGCGTTGCAAGGCGGCAAAGCCCAGCGTGAGCGTCAGTTCGCGGAGGCGCTACCCGATGCCGACCTGGTCATTACCACCTATGCGCTCCTGATCCGCGACCTTGAGCGCTTGGGCGAAACGGCATTCGGCCTGTTAGTGCTTGATGAAGCCCAAGCCATCAAGAACGCGGCCAGCCAGACCGCGCGAGCGGTGCGCGCGCTAAAGGCCAAGCGTGCCGTGGCGATGACCGGCACGCCACTGGAGAATCACCTGGGCGAGCTGTGGGCTCAATTGGATGCTGTGGCGCCAGGCGCGCTGGGTAGCCAGCAATGGTTTGGTCAGCGCTTTCGCACGCCTATCGAGAAGGAGGGAGATGTTGCGCTTCGCGAGCAGCTCTCTCGACGCCTAGCGCCGCTGATGCTGCGCCGGACCAAGCAGCAGGTGCTCGGTGAACTGCCCGATAAGACCGAGACGCGTCGCGAAATCACCCTGAGCGGTGCTCAGCGAGAACTCTACGAGAGCCTACGTCTCGCCCAGCACCAGCGCGTGCAACAAGCCGTTGCCGAACGTGGCCTAGCCGGTTCCGGCATCGTGATGCTGGATGCGCTGCTCAAGCTGCGCCAGGTATGCTGCGACCCGCGGCTGGTCAAACTCGACAGCGCCCAAAAGGTGCGTCGCTCAGCGAAACTTGATCAACTGCGGGAACTGTTGCCGCCCCTGATTGAAGAGGGGCGGCGCATCCTGGTGTTTTCGCAGTTTACCGAGATGTTGGGGCTGATCGGCCAGGCACTGGAGAAAGATGGTATCGCCTATACCACCCTAACGGGCGATACCCCCGGTAAGACGCGAACACAGCGCGTAGCGCGCTTTCAGCAGGGGGAGGTGCCGGTTTTTTTGATTAGCCTCAAGGCCGGCGGCACCGGGCTCAACCTCACCGCGGCGGATACAGTGATTCATTACGACCCTTGGTGGAATCCGGCGGTGGAAGCACAGGCGACAGGCCGTGCCCATCGCATGGGCCAGCAGAACCCGGTGTTTGTCTACAAACTGATGTGTGCCGGTACCGTGGAAGAGCGCATTCACGACTTGCAGTCGCGCAAGGCAGACCTGGCCGCGTCCATCTTGGAAGGCGGTGCCGAACGCCAGAGTGACGGCCCGCTATTCGACGAGGAAGACCTGGCGCTGCTGTTTGCGCCGGTGGCGTAGTTCAGGCATCAAAGCAAAAACAACCTCCATGCCACTGCCCTAAGGCCACGCATCACCCGCCATGGTATTCTGTTGCCAAACGATTAGCAGGGACACGCGATGGCGACTCATCATCATGATACGGGATATAAAGAGCTATTCAGCCACCCCGAGTTCGTGCAGCAACTGATTGAAGGCTTTGCCCCTTCCGACATCGCCGGGCTAATGAACTTCGCGACCCTCAAGAAACACAATGTGTCATTACATTACGCCCTTGTTTGAAGAGAAGATCGAAGACGTGGTGTGGTCGGTGGAGGTGACTTGGCAGGGTATGAAGCAGGACGTATTTCTTTACATTCTGCTGGAGTTTCAGTCATCAGTTGACCGCACCATGCCGATTCGGTTGATGCACTACGTTGCCTGCTTTTACAGCGAGCTGCTTAAGCAGAAAGCCATCGTTCCCAGACAAGGCTTGCCACCGGTGTTTCCAGTGGTTCTGTACAACGGCGCCAAGCCTTGGACGGCACCGCTGAACATATACGACATGATTCGGCCGGAACCGCCGAGTTTCCTGCAGGTCTACCAGCCGCGTCTTCGCTATTACCTGGTCGACGAAGGGCGCTATACTAACGAAGAGTTAGGCCTGCGCCAGACACCGCTTAGTGGTGTTTTTGGCGTGGAAAACGCTGGAGAAAGCTGGGAAGCTCTGCAAAATGCGGTGGATTGTGTGGTGGCAATTATTCAGGCCGACCCCAACAAGGAACGCACCGACCGGATCATCACTCGTTGGCTAAAGCGGCACTTGTACCGGCTGAGTGCCGAGGTCAATCTGGATCGGCTAGACAGCCAGATGGAGGATAAAGCCATGTTGGCAGAGAACTTAGAAAATCTTGTCAAGAAAGAGCGCCTGGAAGGTCGGCAAGAAGGCCTGCAAGAAGGTCGCTTGGCAGAAGCACGTGAAGTTGTGCGTACTCAACTCAATTTCAAGTTTGGTGATGTGCCCGAGTGGGTAGAAGCGCAGCTTAGCCAAGCCGATCATGATCAATTGAAAGGCTGGATGCGTGAAGTTCTGTTCGCCGATAACCTGGGCGATATGTTTAAGCATTAAGCCTGTTGTTAGCTGAAACTCCCGGGTGATTGAGGAAAGGCGGCATACCTTGGTGTTTTCGCAGTTCACCGAGATGCTGGGATTGATTGGGCAGGCGCTGGAGAAGGACGGCATCGCCTACACCACCCTAACGGGCGATACCCCCGGTAAGACGCGAACACAGCGCGTAGTGCGCTTTCAGCAGGTGAGATTCCGGTCTTTCTGATTAGCCTCAAGGCTGGCGGCACCGGACTCAACCTCACGGTGGCTGATACCGTGATTCATTACGACCCTTGGTGGAATCCGGCGGTGGAAGCACAGGCGACAGGCCGTGCCCATCGCATGGACCAACAGAATCCCGTGTTTGTCTACAAGCTGATGTGTGTCGGTACCGTAGAAGAGCGCATTCACGACTTGCAGTCGCGCAAGGCAGCCCTGGCCGCTTCCATCTTGGAAGGCGGTGCCGAACGCCAGAGTAGCGGCCCGCTATTCGACGAGGAAGACCTGGCACTGCTGTTTGCGCCGGTGGCGTAACTTAAGTGGATGGATGAGGCCGGAGATATTATGTGTCAGTGGCAAGCGTTTCCACCTCAAACGCTACGATTTGGCGCTCAATGCTGGAAAACTCCACGCCAATGAGATGAATGGGCATGCCACTGGCACGGTGTTTGTCGGCATAGCCTTTGGCTTTGATCTGCTCCAGTGCTTTTCCCTCAGGCAGCTGCTCCACGACCTTGAACTCGAAAAGGTAAATATGCCCGCCGAAGTCGACGCTCATATCGACTTTACCCCGGTGGCTGGCGTCTTCCACCGTCACGCCCACCCCCAGTGCCGCGAAGTGGCTGTAGAACACGCTGGCATAATGCCCTTCGTATTTGGCAATGGGGTTGTTGCGATACCAGTCGTGGGGCAGGCCGGCGTAGAGAGCTTTGAGGTGACCTTCCAGCCCTGCTAGATCATGCTCATGCAGTACCTTAAACAGCGCCAGTTGATAGGTTTGCGCGTCGCTGTCTGGGATACCCAGCACGGGCAACAGAAACTCGTTCAGGCTGCTTTCGACTTCCCGGTTAGGAAACCCCAGCGAGTACAGCTGGTAGCCCACCATCGGCTCCTGCATATCCTTGATGGTGATATAGCCGGTCTGAAACAGCAGTGCCTCGGTTGCGATGTCATCGACATCAAAGCGGCCCAACAACTGTGCCTTGGCCTGAAGGGTGCCAAGTTGCGGGGTAAACACACCGCGTGCTTTCAGCAAGTCCACCAAAAACGTGGGCGTGGCGCTCTCAAACCAGTAAGGGCTAAATTTACGCTCTTCTAGCAATAGCAGCACATCAAAGGGGTTATAGACCGCTTCAACGTCCTGCCCACCCCAGCGGTAGCCGTTATACCAGCGGCGAATATCTTCACGGTCAAGCCCGGGCAGCTCCGGTGCAAAGACGGTATCGACATCGTGGTCGGTATAGCCGCAGATGGCGGCATAGTCAGATGAAAGCGTGATATCGCGCAGATTGTTCAGCCCCGAAAAGAGGCTGACTTTGCTGAATTTAGAGACACCCGTCAGCAACACAAAATGCAGGTGTGGGTCGGCATCCTTGAGCACGCTATACAAATTTTTCAGCCCCTCGCGAAGTTCGCGAGCCCTGTCAGCGTCGAGGATATTATCCAATATGGGCTTGTCGTACTCATCAATCAGCACCACGACGCGTTGCCCATGGACATGCTGGGCGTGCTCGATCAGGTTGGCGAAATCGTCGGCAATTCGCTCAGGCGGCGGTGTCTCAATTTTCAGGTTTGCTCGCTGCTGTTGCAGCTGATAACGAATGTTGGCGTCCAGGTCCTGGCGGCTGTTAACCACTCCGCTGGAGAAACTGAGGCGTAGTACCGGGTGTTGCTGCTGCCAGTCCCACTTATCGTGAATATAAAGTCCTTCAAACAGGGTTTCATGGCCTTCAAACAGGCAGCGCAACGTATCCAGCAGCAGGCTTTTACCAAACCGTCGCGGGCGGGAGAGGAAATAGTAACCGCCCGTTTCAGCCATGGTGTGAATCAAGGGCGTTTTGTCGACGTAGTAATACTGACCCTTGCGCAGCTTCTCAAAGGACTGAATGCCAATGGGGAGTTTACGGCGTTGAGCAGATGACATTGAGGACTCCCATGATAACCTGTTCGCTTGTGTCGTTGGCGATGAGTTTAGCACGGTGGCAAGTAGGGCAGGTGGTGATTCAACATCGGTTCGTGCCACCCGTGCTGCCGCAGGAGGCGGCAAAAAAGGGGCTCTGAAGAACCGCTAGATCATGCCCTTGGCCGCAGTCGCGGGGGGTTAACCACCAAAATTCATTTGGTTTGCGATCGTCATGGTTGGCCTCTGGCATTCACGCTGTCTCCCGGCCAAGAGGTAGACTCTCGGCACTTTATTTCGACATTAGAGAGCGTTTATCTGCCTGGTAACGTAGGGTGCCCGCGCAAACGTAGTCGCTATATGGTGGCTGATAAAGGCTATGACAGCGATGAGCTGCGTCGTTATTGCGATAGGCACGGGATGAAGCCGGTCATAGCTCAACGCAACATGTATCGAAGAAGGCGGCCAGGTCTACCTAGACGGTTTGATAAGCCTAAATATCGACAACGAAATGCGGTAGAACGCTGTTTTAGCTGGCTAAAGGAGCTACGCCGCATTGCCACACGCTACGATAAGTTAGCAAGCAGCTTTAGGGCGATGGTATGCGTGGCATGCATAGACCGCTGCCTGCGAGCTAACTTTTCGTACAAAGCCTAGTGAAACGCTGTCGTTGATTCCCCGCGTGATGGTGGAATTTGCTTGCAGGTTGGTCGCCATGCGATTACCAATCGCTTGCCCTGCTGCATCATCCTTTGCACTATTAATCCGAAGACCAGAAGAAAGTCGCTCAATACTTGTCGACAGCTTTGCGCCAGTATTATTCAGGTTTTGCTGTGCCTTGAGCGCAGCAAAACTGGTGTTGATCGTCGCCATTGTTCCGCTCTTCTTGTCCACGATAGTGAGATATTGCGACAAATATTAAAATAAATTTAGCGTGCTGGCGAGTGAGATGATGGGACGTCTGTTGTCGTGCTGCGACTGCAACTCTCATGATGCGGTATGTGCTTGAGGTAACCAGCCTGATTGGTGTTGCTTAACTGCTTGATTTGTGGCTTGCAAGGCTCTTTCTGTATTCCCCAAACGGCACCACATGCTCAACGAAGCGGCGCACCTTGGCGAGTTCTCCCAGGTGTTCGGGGTAGACGAGGTAGTAGGCGTTGCGGCTGAGCAGTTGGTACGGCCATGCCAGGGCGAGCCGTTGGCTCTCCAGCTCTTCATTCACGGTGAAGTGGGGCACCAGTGCCACGCCGCCGCCTGCCATGGCGGTTCTGACCAGCATGGGGAAGGTTTCGAAACGGGTGCCGTGGTAGCTGCGCTCGGTCATGACGTGCTGGCTGGCAAACCAGTGGTGCCAGGCATCCGGGCGGGTCGAAAGGTGGAGCAGCGGGCGCTGCGTCAAATCATCGAGTGAATGAATCGGGTGCTGGGCCAGCCAGGCTGGGGAGGCGACGGCGACCATGAGGTCGTCGGCCAGCTTGTGGCAGGCCAGATTGGGCCAGCTGCCGTGCCCATACAAGAGGGCAATGTCGATGTTCTCCTGCTCCAGGTCGAAATCCTCGACGCGGTCGTGAAACGCCAGGCTGATACCAGGATGCGCCGCCATGAACGAGGGCAGCTTGTTGGCTAGCCAGCGGCTGCCGAAGCTGGGCAGGGTGGCGATGTTGAGCACTTCGCTGTGGCCGCTGTACGTCATGATGGCCTGGGTGGACATCTCGATTTGGGTCAGCACTTTGCGCACATCGCTCAGGAAAATCGCCCCTTCGGGGGTCAGCAGCAGGCTGCGGCGTACCCGGCGAAACAGCTTGTGCTCCAGGGTGGTTTCCAGCTGTGCCACCTGTTTGCTGACCGCGCTCTGGGTCAGGTTCAGCTCATCGGCAGCCCGGGTGAAGCTCATGTGGCGGGCGGCCGCTTCGAAGCACTGCATGGCGGTGATGGAAGGAAGATTGCGCATGGTGAACGCGGGCGCTCCTGGGCATGCGTCACTCAACGGAATGACGGTAAGGGATCCCACCCTACCAAAGGGCTCCCTTGGGCGCCATACTGTTGGGTACCCGGTGCTCGCCGCTCTTTATAAAAGCCTTTAAGCATTCCTTTTTGGCATGCATTGAGTGCTTTTTTTCGTTTGTGGTTCGCTCCCCGAGTCGGTTTGATAGAACGCAGCGCAAGCACGTGTCATGAAGAGGCCATGAGGCTGGCGACGCGTGCCGTTCTTTATCGACCCAGAGAGCCACAACATGTCCTTTATCACCACTGATGCAATACGCGACCGTTTTTCCAAGGCGATGTCGGCCATGTATCAAGCGGAAGTGCCGCAGTACGGTGCGCTGCTGGAACTGGTCGAGCGGGTGAACCAGGAAACCCTTCAGCAGCAGCCCGCGCTGCACCACCGCCTGGAGGCGCAGGGCGAGCTGGCCCGGCTGAGCGTGGAGCGCCACGGGGCGATTCGGGTGGGCACCAAGGCCGAGCTTGCCATGTTGCGCCGGTTGTTTGCGGTCATGGGCATGTACCCGGTGGGGTATTACGACCTCTCGGAAGCGGGCGTGCCGGTGCACTCTACAGCGTTTCGGCCCATCGAAGACGAGGCCCTCGCGCTGAACCCTTTCCGAGTCTTTACCTCTTTACTGCGCCTGGAGCTGATCGAGAGCGAGACGCTGCGCCAGCGCGCCGAGGAGATTCTGGCCCAGCGGGATATCTTTACCCCAGCGGTGCGGGCGCTCATCCAGCGCCACGAAACCCAGGGCGGGTTGTCCAGTGAAGAAGCCGACCAGTTCGTCAGCGAGGCGCTGGAAACCTTCCGCTGGCACCAGGAAGCGACCGTCGACCTGGAAACCTACCAGGCGCTGCACGACGAGCATCGCCTGATTGCCGATGTGGTGTGTTTCAAGGGGCCGCACATCAACCACCTGACGCCCAGAACCCTGGACATCGACGAAGCACAGCGTCGTATGCCGAGCATGGGCATGAACCCCAAGGCGGTGATCGAAGGGCCGCCCCGTCGGGAGTGCCCCATGTTGCTGCGCCAAACCAGCTTTCGGGCGCTGGAGGAGTCGATTCGTTTCGCCGGGGAGGCCCAGGGCACGCATACGGCGCGCTTTGGCGAAATCGAGCAGCGCGGCATGGCGCTGACCCCTAAAGGGCGGGCGCTTTATGATGAGCTGTTGAACCAAGGGCGTGCCCAGACCGCTGGCCTGGACAATGACGCCCATCAGGCCATTATGGAGCGCGTGTTCGCCGCGTTTCCGGACCACCACGAGGCGATTCGCACCGAGCAGCTGGCCTACTTCCACTACCACCTGACCGACGCCGGGCAGGCAGCCAAGGGCCGCGCCGAGCACGCCGACCTGGCAACGCTGCTGGCCCAGGGGTGGGTCGAGGCCCAGCCGATCACCTATGAAGATTTTCTGCCCGTCAGTGCCGCCGGTATTTTCCAATCCAACCTGGGCGGCAGCGAAAACGGCGCTTACGCCGGTAACGCAAACCGCGACGCCTTCGAAGCCGCCCTAGGCGCCCCGGTGCAGGATGAGCTGGCGCTGTATGCCGAACGTGAACAGCGCTCGAAAGAGGCCGTGTTGGTGTGGTTGGGGGGGGGAGGACTGACAGGGGGGTAGAGCTTATTCCAGAGCCCAAGATGGGCATATTACCGTAGCGATGGTTTTAATCAGGTCACAGAAACTCAGGTGTGCCAAGAGGTCTGCAGGGTACTATGAAAATGATGCCGACGGTGATTGCCAGAAATTTCAACATGTTATCTCTCCTTGATTGCGATGATTAGCTCCTCATGAGCTAACGAGATAGGTGTATCCTTAGTTCATATACTGGACCCAATGTAGAAGCTAGCCGGTGTTTGTGCAAATTTTGAGCACAAGCAGTTATGTGCTTTGCTCAGCTATCTTCATGAAAATGAATGAAATATTTTAAAGATAGCTGGCGGTGCGCGCATTTTCTCGACTGCTTCACGAAGCTTGAAGCTCAATGCTAGGCACTGATCGTCGAGCGGATCAAACGTCCTTTTTCCTGCAGGAGCGGCAGGTGGTGTTTAAGCAGCGTCTCCATGTCGACCCTGGCCGCATTGGTGCTGATATTGATGGCGCCCAGCAGCTTTCCATTCATATCAAATGCAGGGACGGCCAACGATCTCAAGCCTGGGTCCAGCTCCTGGTCAGAGATGGCATAGCCTTGCTGACGAACCTTGTTGATGCATTTTTTAAGGTACTCTTTATCGGTAATCGTTTTCTCAGTATGGCGTTCGAGCACAATTCTCGATAAATAGGCATCCAATGCCGGTTCGGAGAGCTGAGCAAGCAGCACACGGCCCATGGAGGTGTGGGCCGCAGGCAGGCGTGTGCCCACAGAGAGCGAAATAGACATCAACCGATGGGGGGCTGCGGAGCGTGCGACATAAATCACCTCATCGCCATCCAGAATGCCTAGTGATGACGATTCCCCGCACTGCGCAGTAATATCCTCCAGATACTGCTGGATCACACTGCGGTAATTGTTGGCAGAGAGAAAAGAGTAGCCGAGCTGTAATACTTTGGGAGACAGCTCAAAGTAACGCTGCTGTTTTCTAACGTATCCCAGCGCATGTAGCGTCAGCAAAAATCGACGTGCTTTTGCGCGGTTCATGCCGGTGCGCGCAGCCACTTCGCTGAGGGTCATTCTGGGGTGTGAATCGTCAAACGCCATGATGACTTCCAGGCCGCTGGCAAGGGCGGTAACAAAGTCTCTGTCATCAGGCTGCAGGGCATCTGCCTGTAGAATATCTGCCATGTTGCATTCTCATTGGTGGATGCTTGGTCAGGCAACAATGTAGCATATTGTTCGAATGCCGAACAATTATTCCAGGATCAGCAATGCCTCTTCCAGTTGACTCAGGTCATTGATGACCACGGTATCGGCAGGGAAAGGGGATTGATGGGGCTCGGCCGCGACGCCAATGAATCGCGTGCCATTGGAGCGGGCCGCGCGGTAGTCATTGTAAGAGTCGCCAATCATGACGGTGTGCTTTGCGGCGTGGCCTTGTCTGACCAGCAGCTGCCCCAAACCAGTGGCTTTATCAGGCGGTGCCCCCACCGTCTCAATAAAGAATTGCGCAAGCTGCCGCTGTCACCGAGTTTATTGCGGCGGCGAAGCAGGTCGGTGCTGCGGTGGTGAGCGGTGTCAGCCTGTTCGTCTTTCAAGGCGTCGACGCCTTCAAGTTTTTTTGTGAAGATGACGCCAAACGCGAGGCAGCAGCGCAGCAATCGGCCACGCTATTTGCCCACTATCGCCGCCAACTGCTGAAGGAGAATGATGCATGAGCCAGGCTAAAGTGCTTGTCCTGCATGGGCCCAACCTGAATTTACTGGGCACTCGGCAGCCGGAAATCTACGGCTACGAGACGCTGGAAGACGTCAATAACGCGCTGCGTGAAAAAGCCGTGATGGCGGGATGGACGCTGAACTGCCTGCAGAGCAACCATGAGGGCGCCCTGATCGATGCCATTCACGCTGCACGCCTCGATGGCACCCAGGCGATCATTATCAACCCCGCCGCTTATACCCATACCTCTGTGGCTATCCTGGATGCCCTGAATGCCTTCGAGGGCACGGTGATCGAAGTACACATCTCCAATGTGCACAAGCGTGAGCGCTTTCGCCACCACTCCTATGTCTCACTGCGGGCCGATGGTGTGATTGCCGGGCTGGGTACCCAAGGCTACCAAGCGGCCCTGGACGCGGTGATGAAAGCCGCCGATCAGTAACACTCGCGGGAGCCATATCGCGCCTGATGACGAGCCGCTTCCTATTAAGGGCGGCTCTGGCCGTCACGAAGCGCACATCATTGGCGCTATCAAAAAGCCAGCCAAGGGGTAAGGCTGACCAGCCAGAGAATGAGGCTAAGGGTAAAAAAGAAGCCACAGTGGCTACCAGCATTGCTGCAGCGCTGATACCCCCCAGGTCATAGCGTTGCCCTAGCAGTGGGTAGATACTGATCATCGGAGCTGCCGAGAACAGCAGTGCCCCTACGAGATAAATAGGCTCGATGCCGGGTACCAGCAAAAAGACGATAAGGATGACCAAGGGGTGCAGGATGAGTTTGCCGATCACGATTTGGCTCACGTCTCGCGCCATGCCTTTGATCTGCAGGCCAAAAAGAGTGCCCCCGATCACAAACAGGGCGGCCGGGCCTGCTGCATTGGCCAGCATGTCAATGGCTTTCCTCAGTGGCAAAGGAATGGTGACACCGGTCACCGCCAGCAAAATACCCACACACAAGCCGACGAGTACGGGATTTTTAGCACATGAAGATGCGGTTTCCTTGATATCGAATCCATTGAGCTGGTGCTGAGAGGTGTGCATGATGGATTGTGCTACGGCGCGATCAATGCACCAGTTCTTGCTGAATTTTATATTCAAGGATTACACATGCTTAGCCAGCGTGCGCTGTTATATCTAAACGAGGTGGTACGCCGTGGCTCATTGCGGAGGGCCGCCGCGCATATCAATGTAGACGCCTCTGCACTCAGCCGACAGTTGAAAGCCCTGGAGGAGGAGCTGGGTGTGCAGCTATGCGAGCGTCACGGTGGCGGCATGCGGGCTACCGAGGCAGGGCGGCTGCTCATTCAACACTATCATGCTCAGCGGTTGTCGGAAGAGGCCGTGCTGTCCCAATTGATGGCCATTCAGGAAATGGCTCAAGGCGAAGTGCGCATTGCCGTCGGTGAAGGGTTTATCGCGGATTTGATTGCGGCGCCCCTGGGGGCGTTCATGTCGCGTTTTTCGGGTATCAAAGTGGAAATTCGCATGGCGGGCGTTAATGAAGCCATGACCCTGGTGAAGGAGATGGAGGTCGACCTGGCGTTACTCTATGCGCCCCCCGTAGACCCACAGATACATTGCCATGTGGAAACGCGGCAACCGCTGGACCTGATCGTGCCGCCAGAGCACCCCCTTGGGCGTCTGTCACGGGCTGCCCACCTGAGCGACATCGAGCCTTGGCCGTTGGCCCTGATGGATAACCCGTTTGGTATGCGCCAGATGGTCAATATGGTAGCCCATCAGGAGCGCCGCTATCTGGATGCTCGCCTGCACACCAACTCAGTGTCGGTTCTCAAGAACTTCGTGCGTTCAGGCATCGGGGTGACTTTCATGCCTGAATTGACGGTTGCCGATGAAATAGCCAGAGGCGAGATCACTGCACTGCCCATGGCCTATCCGATCATGAACGGTGCGCGGGCACAGATCGTGAGTCTGGAAGGCCGCCAGCTGACCGTCGCCGCGACGACCTGTGTCGAGCACCTGCGCCGGGGCATGCGTTTTTTCTCTGCCGATGCCCCTCGTTTGTGTTAACGGATGTGACGTCGCCAGCGGTTTTCGATGGTATCGAGCTCTGCCGGGCCGTAACGGGCGTGCGGGTGACCTCCATAATGAGCCCATAGCTGGTCACCCAGATCGAAGTGCCACCATTCGCTGGGCAAATTGGTGAAGCCTTGTTGGCGCATGGCATGGTAAAGCAGCCGGCGGTTGTCGCGTACGTGCCTGTGCTCTGTGGATGACGTGTCGAGGTGCTCGTAGTGGTCGGTATGTGACGCTGGCACTGCTTCATCGAACAGCGTTCCCATGTCCAACGGGATGCCATCGTCATCGCAGAGCGTGACATCCACTGCGCCTCCGGTGAGGTGGGGGCTAGGCGCAGCAGGGTCACGACTAGGCAAGGAAACGAATTCACGTGTTCGGGTCAGTAGCTCTGCCTCTTCTGCCTGAGGGTGCTGATGCCGAATCGCTTCATGCAGCGTATCGAACAGGTATTGCTGAACACGCCAGGGTCGCCATCCATCGAGCACCAGTAGCTTGATGCCCTCAGGGAGAGAGCGCGCCACGGCTAGCAAGGCTCGATATACCCCTTCACGTACGAAGCACTCAGGAATGGCGCCGGGAATGCCCAAACGGGCGTAGGCGGGAAATACCACGATAGGGGAAGGTGCCAGGCTCATGGGAAGCAGCCGTTCGTGACACTCCTGAATAGCAATACGGCTGACGGTGCTCCAGTCGGGTGAGGGCTGACCGGGAATGGCCGTCAAGGCCGTAGAAGCAATGGCTGAAGCAGTGGGCATCTCGGTTATCCAAGTAGTCTAGGCAGAAGTAACGTCAACGATGGGAAAAAAATCAGTAGCAGCAATACGGCAATGGCAGTGAGCACGAAGGGCCAGATGGTTTTAAACAGCGAGACGATTTCCAGTCGGCTCACAGCGGCTGCCACAAAGACGCAGGCACCCATGGGGGGGGTGATGAGCGCAATCGTGATGTTCAGCGTGATGATGACCCCAAGGTGCACCGGATCGATACCGGCCATCATGGCGACGGGGGCAAAAATGGGTGTCAGCAACATGAGTGCAGACACTTCTTCCATGAACATGCCCGTCATGAAGGTGATGGCGCTGAGCAGCAGCAAGATGATGACTGGGCTCTCCGCATAGGGGGCGAGCAGCATGACGAACTGCTGAGGCACCTGGGCGTAGGACAATAACCAACTGATCGTGGCCGAGGCGGCCATGATCAGGAAAATAGCCGAGGTCAAACGGGCGGTATCCTTGATGGCTTGCCAGCACTGAGTGATGTTCAGCCCGCCTAGCACGACACCGCACAGCGCCACGTAGAGCGCAGTGAGTGCTCCAGACTCCGTTGGAGTGACGACCCCCAGGACGATACCCGCCACAATGATCACCGGTGCGATGAGCGCTGGCAATGCGACGAGCGTGGCCAGACCAATCGCTTTGACGCTGGGCAGTTTGCCGCTTTTCGGCAGGCCCACTTTCCAGGCGTACCAGGCGTTCATGCCCATGAAGGCGGCGCCGAGCAGCAGGCCTGGAATAATGCCCGCCAGGAATAGATCACCGACAGAAGTATTCGTCAGTGACGCATACAGGATCATGAAAATACTCGGAGGGATGATCGGCCCTATGAGCGAACTACCGGCGGTGAGGCCTGCGGCAAAGGCGCGTGAGTAGCCCTCTTGTTCCATGGCGGGCACCAACAGTGAGCCGAGTGCCGAGGTATCCGCGACCGCGGAGCCATTGACGCCTGCAAAAAAGACGCTGGACACCACGTTGACATGCCCCATGCCTCCGCGTAGGTGGCCGACCAGCAAACGAGCCAGGCCCATCAACCGCTCGGTCAGGCCGCTGGCATTCATCAGATTGCCAGCCAGGATGAAAAGGGGAATGGCCATGAGAGAAAAGGCATTGATACCGCCAAAGAATTGCTGCGGCATCATGCGTGGGATCATGGTCGGATCAACGAATAAAAAGCCTACCAGTGCCGTCGTGAGCAGCGCGATGAACAGCGGTAGCCCGAGCAGCACGTGTACCAGAAAGGCGCCCAACATGGCCAGAATCATGACGGTTCCCCTGCATCGGTTTGCTCTTGGGGAGTGGGCTCCAGAAGGCCTGGCAGCGGCGCAGGCCCATACCAAAAGACGTGCCAGGCCAACAGCGAAAACCCAATCGGCATGGACATGAGTGGCAGGGTGCGGCTTACGCCTAACCCTGACGTCGTAAACATGCTGACCGACTGCGCATAGCGATAGCTTACCCAGGCAGCCCCTACGGCCACGCCCAAGGTCAACAGCCATTGATAGAGGTTGAGCAAACGTGCCAGTGGTGCAGGCAGTAGGCGCTCCATCAATGCGACACGCATATGGCTGCCTTCGACCCACACGGCCCCGGCAGCGATGAGTACCGTACCAATGATGAGAAAGCGGGAAAGTTCGTCAGTCCAGATGGGGGCACCACCGACGAAGTAGCGCATGATAACGCCATAAATGATGACCCCCAGGTTGGTGAGCAGCAGCAGGGCAGCCACCGTCAGGGAAAGCGGGCGGGTCACCGCCAGCATGCGAGTTCGAAGCGCGTGCATGAGAGTCTTGTCCGCAAGGTGAAGTCAGCGAGGACAACATGATCATTGTCCTCGCTGAGTGGATGAGCGCAGTACGAGAGGTTAGTCGAGCAGCTCTTCTTGCCCGACATCTTCCAGGGCCAGTGCTATCCAATGCTGGTCAATGCCTCGGTCGCTGAGCCATTCGAGGTAAGCGGGCTGACCAATTTCTCGAAAGGCCAGCAGCTCTTCCTCCGAGGGGCGAATGACCTCCATACCTTGCTCTTCCAGGTAGGCAATGCGTTCTTCGACCTGGGCCTCATTATGTTCGCGAGCCTGCTGGTTGGCTTCCGCGACGGCTTCCAGGAAAGCGTTGCGCGTCTCCTCCTCCCAGCCCTCGATCATCTGGCCGTTACCCACCAGAAACTGATTGGAGTACTGGATGTTGGCCAGCGTGAGGTAGGTTTGTACCTCATGCAGGCTGCCCAGAATGATGTACATGGGGGGATTCATTTGGCCATCGACGACGCCCGTACGCAGCGCCATATAGACTTCAGTCCACGGGATGGGGGTGCCGGATGCGCCAAAGGCTTCGTACAGGGCGACCTGGCTGGGGTCCATGGCTCTAAAACGCAGACCTGCGAAGTCATCAGGGTGAGAGATAGGCGTCTTGTTGTTGGTAAAAGCTAGAAAGCCGCCCTCTTCAACGACCGCCAACATGTCGATGCCTGAACGCTCCTTGACGACTTTCTCGACTTCCTGCCAATAGCTGCCTTCATCGAAGAAGTCGCGTGCAGCATCGAAGTCATCGAATAGAAACGGGATGGCACTGACAAAAATTTCATCGGCAATCGGCGACACGCCTGCAAAGGACGCGATATTCAGCATGGGCGAGCTCATGGTCTGCTCCATGCGCTCCTGCTCTTCACCCAACATGCTATTGGGGTACAGGCGAAGCTGGATCTCGCCATTGGTTTTCTCTTCGACCAGTGATTGCAGGTTGGTGGCAAACACATGCACCGCATTTTTATCGGGGTCCGGTGCGCCGTTATAACCCAGGTTGATGGTGGTTTGTGCCATGGCCTGTGTGGCCATCATGGCGCTACCCACCAGGCAGGCAGTGGCTAGTGTTTTGATCGACCTGCGAGATGCATCAAACATCATGTTCGTCTCCTGTGTTCCCGTGCAAGATGACGACGGGAAAGTTGTTGTGACGCTGTTTTTTTAATAAGTCATGAGCCGAGTAAACTGCTGTGAGTTGTCAGTTAAACGAATAGGCTGGCAGTCACGGGCCTCTCAAGCAGCGTAGAGGTTGTCGTGTTGACTATGCAATCCTGAAAGTGTTGTTTTAATTGCAACGAAAGAGCGCCCGTTCCACGCCTGGAGACGATTCTGGTGACGCCTATGACCCTTCTCGATAAACGGGTCTTCTACCTGTTGGAAAGCAGTCGCTGTGGGCATCTATAACGCTAAGCGACTTGACTGGTAGGAACGAGTACCAGAAAACGTTGGGGTTGTTGCATCAGCTGATGCCCAACAGCCAGCTTTGCGTCATGCCGACCAAAGGGCATTGCATTCACATGACCTACCCGGACGCCGTCGTCGAGCAGGTCATTCGCTGGCTGAACAAAGCTGCCTGAGCGATGGCCCAGGCGGCTTTGCCATCACTTGACGGGCTTGGACGCCGCCAGCGTGTAGAGGAATTCCAGCCCTAACGTGGCGGCAGCCAGCGAGGTAATGTCGCCGTGATCATAGGCCGGATTGACTTCCACCAAATCCATGCCCACCAGCTCCATGCCGACCATGCCGCGCACCACCTTGAGCATCAGGTCCGTGGAGAGACCACCGCACACGGGGGTGCCGGTGCCGGGCGCAAAGGCCGGGTCGAGGCCGTCGATATCTAGCGTCACGTAGGCGGGGTGATGACCTACCCGCGCGCGAATGCGCTCCAGCACCGCCGCCGGGCCGTGGTCGTTCACCCAGTCGGCGTCCAGCACCTCGTAAGGGTGGTTGTGGCGGTCATAGCTGGTACGAATACCAATCTGCAGTGAATGCTCCGGGACGACCAGGCCTTCCTTCAGTGCATGATGGAAGATGGTGCCGTGATCATAGCGTGTGCCTTGCTCGTAGGTGTCGGTGTGGGCATCGAAATGAATCAGCGCCAGCGGGCCGTGTTCACGGGCATGGGCGCGCAGCAGCGGCAGGCTGATGTAGTGGTCGCCGCCCAGCGTCAGCATCTTTTTACCCGCTTTCAGCCAGCGCATGGCGTGGCTTTCCAGGTTGTCGATCAGGCTATCCGGTTCGCCGTAGGCGTAGTCCAGGTTGCCTGCATCGCAGACCCGCAAGCGCTCTTCCAACGCAAAATCCCACGGCCAGCGCTTGCCTTCCCAAATCAGGTTCGCCGTGCTTTGGCGAATCGCATTAGGCCCCATGCGCGTGCCCGAGCGTCCGGAGCAGGCCAGATCAAACGGCACACCGCTGACCACGACCTCGGCGTCGGTCGCGCTTGGGTCGGTGGCTTTGGGTACCCCCATGAAGGTGGAGATGACGTCACCAAACAGGCTCGGCATGATCTGCGATGGGTTCACCTAATGTGTTCTCCTAATTAGCGTGCAGCGGGGGAAACGTGGGTTCGCGAGGCGAGAAAGCGCGACGATAAGGAATTTTTGGCGATGAATGAAATGAATGTTTAGAATGAAATCATTCATCTTGTGGATAGTGAGCCCTCATGCGTTCGTTACGCCATTTTGACCTGAATTTGCTGCTCGTCTTCGAGATGCTGATGCGCGAGCGCCATGTCACCCGTGCGGCGGAAAAGCTCCATTTGAGCCAGCCCGCCCTGAGTCATGCGCTCAAGCGCCTGCGTGAAGCGCTGGATGACCCGCTGCTGGTGCGTTCCGGGCAAGGGCTGCAGCCGACCCCCCGTGCCTTGGCACTGTTGCCGGTCGTGCAGCAATCCCTGGCCGCCCTGCAGGCGGGTCTGGCGCCCCCCGCGACCTTTGCGGCCGCCACCAGTACGCGGCACTTCACCCTGGCCACCACGGATTATTTCGAGGAGGTCATGTACCCGGCGTTTTTGAGCCAGCTGCTGCGCAGTGCGCCCGGTCTCAGTTTTTCGATAGAGCTGATTACCCCCGACGTGCTGAACGAGGCGTTGGAGCAGCGCCAGGTGGATATGGTGGTGGGGCTGGATCGCCAATCGTCGTTGCCTAGCGGAGTCGTGCAAACGCCCTGGCTGCATGAGCAGCTGGTGTGCCTTGCGGCGCAGCACAACCCCCATGTGGGTGATGCGCTGACGCTGGAAGCGTTTGCTCAGCTGGCGCACGTCGAATTGGCCGACATCAGCGGCTTGCTGCCTAGCCCCATCGAGAACTGCCTGGCTCAGCACGGGTTGACGCGCCGTGTCATCTCCAGAAACTTGAACTACATTGCCGCTGCCCGCGTGGTCGCCCTCACCGATGCCATCATGACCCTGCCACGCCAGATGGCCGAGCGCTTCGTGGCCATGCTGCCGGTACGCATGGTGACGCCGCCCGCTGCGCTGCCCGCCCTCACCATGACGCTGATCCAGCACAGTCTCTACGCCAATGCGCCTGCCAATGTCTGGCTTTACCAAGAACTCACCGCCTTTGCGGCGCAAGTCAGTCGGCACCGTGCCCCTGGCTAGCGTTTACGCCCTTGGTCGTGTGTGTGATGACGCCGCTTCAATAAACGCTGTGCGCTTAGTAAGGTGCAGGTAAGCGCTCCCTGAATAGGCCAATAACAATGATCGCACGCTATAAACTCCTAATTGCCGATGATCATCCGCTGGTACGTGAGGCGATGGCTCGGGTGATCCGCGAAGCCTACTCCGACGCTGAGGTGATTGAGGTCGAGGATTTCGACGAAGCACTGGCCTATGCCCAGCAGGACCCCGACCTTGATCTGATTTTGTTGGATCTGAACATGCCGGGGATGAATGGATTGACCGGATTGCTGCATCTGCGTAACGAGCAGCCGACGATTCCGGTGGTCATCGTATCCGCCGAAGAGGATAAGCAGATTATTCTGCAGGCGGTTTCCTGCGGTGCGGCGGGGTTTATTACCAAATCATTGCCTCGTGACCAGATGCGCCACGCCATTGCCCAGGTGCTGGAAGGCAATATCTTTCTACCTGCTGATGCCATGCGTGCGCCGGACAGTATTCGTAAACGTCGCCATCAGGATCAAGGCTTTACCGCAGAACAGCTGCGCCTGTTGACCCGCAAGCAGCTGCAAGTGTTAGAGCACATGACCCGCGGTGAATCTAACAAGATGATTGCTTATCATCTCAATATTGCGGAAACCACGGTGAAAGCCCACGTGTCGGCGATTTTACGCAAGCTGGGGGTAACCAGTCGCGTACAAGCGATTTTATCCGCCAACGATATCGATTTTTCCCAGTTCCTCAATCGTTGACTCGTTAAATTGATAGTGACCAGCGCTATCCAGCCAGTGGGTTTGCCAGCGGCCAACGCTGTTTATTTGGGTGAGCAAGTCGCCAAGCGCCTGTGAATGGAGGCTTTGTTGCCCAAGCCGATGCAGTGGCTGACGGGTACCTGCCAAGAGGCTTTGCCACTGGAGAATCAGCGCAGCCAGTGGCGTTTCAGGCGGTGTTAGCGTTGGCAGGTGCGCCTGTAGAACGCCATTCGACGTTTTCCAGAGGGCATCAGTGATTGCTATTAGCTTTTCTTCTATCCGTTTTTCCTCTATCTCCTTTATCAGCTTCCCCCCTGTGGAGACCGCTTCTTTGCTGATTTCCCCCACATTGCTGACTTGCCCCGCATTGCTAGTTTGTACGACATAGCCAAGTGAGCAGGGCGCGCCGTCGCCCCTGCGAACCGCTGCCACATAGCCCAAGTGATGGTCATCACGTGCCTGCTGAAAAAAAGCCGCGCTGTGATGCTGCTCCGCAAGTGCTAATAGTAATCGCTGGCTGGGAGTGCCCGGTAGGCTCAGTGTCCGCATGATGGCGGTGCTGGATGGTAAGTCGGCGAGAGAAGCCTGCACCGTGTGTTTTTCAATGCGACTCGCCAAGTTCGCTAGTGTGTTGCAAACGACTGCGGCTTCTGTGTCATGGGAAACCCATAGCGCAGGTGTGGCAGGCAGCGGCGTTAAGCGCTGAACCAGCTGCTGAGCCAGCAGTCCTTCATGAGCGTTGGGGGCAGCTAATGTGGCTTTTTCTAATAGCGCCACCATAGCGTGATTGGCTTGACTCCCCATCACTATTACCCAACTACCATGGGGCGAGTTCTCTTGCTTGAAGACAATGCCCTGAAGCGCCAGCCGCTGAGCGATGAGCGGGCTGGGGACAATCATTGCTCCCGGCACAAAGCAGGCCGCCCAGGCGTTATCGGCAAGTGCACCGAAATCCTCATCAACAGCGTACTGACCGCACCAACACTGCACGTTGGGGAAAGGCGTTGGGGAAGCATCAACAGCGCGAGGTGAAGCCGATGTAGGCGCGTTACCGATTAGCCAACGGACGTTGTCAGCGGAGAACGGGCTTGGGGCCGGTTGATGTTCAGAAGGCGGCGTAGCGAAACGACGAGCAAGCGTTTGGCGGCGGGCGTGTGCAAACCAAGCAGGGGCTAACTGCACCGTATCAGCGGGTGGCTGCCAAATAGTGTCGTGATCGTTAGGTGTTGTCCCGGGCAGGGGTGTGAAGAAGATTGCTAAGCGCTCACTTAGAGCAGCCGCAAGGGCTTTCACCTGTTCTTGTGTTGCAGTGCCACTTAACAGTAAGCCAAAGGCGTCTGTCGCCCCGCTAGGTGCCAGAGTTGCGCGGTAGTCGGTAATCGAATCAGGAAATTGTTCTACAAAATAGCCTTGCTGTACCGCATCAGCTAAGCCGCTAAGGGCGATAAGCTGATGACGTGCAATGGCCGATGGCAACGGCCACAGTAGCTCAACGGTATTGCTCGTACTGGCTACCTTCGCGCTGAGCTGGCGGCTCCAACGGGACGCAATAGCAAGCGAAGGCGCGTTGGGTGGTGATGGACTAAACCGCGCTGCCATGTGTTGGGTAAGGCGCGTCATGTCTACTATCTCCCAGGGGCTGATAATGGCGATGTTAACGCGGCCGCCATGGTAATAGGCGCGATGAAACGTGGTGAGCGCTTTAAGTAGCAGCGCCGTGTCACTGCCTAGGGTTTGCGCGTTGCCATGGCGGCAGCCTGCACCAACATGCTGTGGGTCAGCAAGTGCCGCGAGGGCATCCAGACGTTGCATTTGGGCGCTGTTCTGACGGGCATTCCACTCGGCATCGATCGCCGCCACTTCAGCGCGAATAGTCGATAAGGGCAGCGGTGGCCTGGCGAGCTGACGGGCAACGGTGAGCGCCGCTGCTTCTAGTTTGTTTGCTGGTATCGAGAAGTGCACATCAGTGACGTAGTCATCAGTATGGGCATTCAGGCTGCCTTGGTGCTGGGCAAGCCAGGTGAGCAGGCTGGTGTTAGAAGAGGCTTCCAGTGGCGCTGTGGTCAGCACGTGCTCTAACAGGTGGGCCAGCCCAGGTAGGGCGGGTGGCTCATCCAAATAGCCTGCCGCAATGGCGATGCTAACGTGAGCGCGGGTTAACTGGGGCGCCTGGGCCAGCACTCCCTGCACCCCGTTAGGTAGGGAGATACAGGGTTGTTGGAAACTGAGCTTAGCCATTGAGCAGGCTACGCAGCAGCGCGCGCAGTTTGCCGGGTCGTACCGGCTTGTTTAGCTGCGGAACGCCTGCATGACGCAGCCGCCTCTGCCAGTGGTCAGAGCGGTCGGCACTGAGAATAGCTGCTGGCAAGTGCGGGTCGTGCCAGTGCTGGCGAAGTTGGCGAATAGCCTCTAGGCCAGTGACGTTATCATCTAGGTGAAGATCAACTAACAGCATATCCGGTGCCTCCTGGCAGGCTTTAGCGGTATCGACATCCAGGGCGGTATCACAGCTGATCTGCCATTCGCTGAGCAGCAGCGCCATGCCTTCCAGAATCGTCGGCTCGTTATCCAGGATCAGCACGCGCAGCCCTTCGAACTCGGCGCCAGCGGAGGGCGGCGTGCTAGGGGCGGGGGCTTGGCTAAAGGAAATGCCGCTAGCACGGGGTACCTTAACCGCAAAACAGGAGCCTTGGCCGGGTGCTGAGCGCACCGAGAGTGGGTGCTCTAGGCGCTGGCTAATTCGCTCCACAATGGCAAGCCCTAAGCCCACGCCCTGGCGGTCACGCGCGCGGGTGGCGTTGAGTTGGTGAAACTCGCGGAAAATCAGTTGGTAGTCGCTTTCGGGAATGCCAATACCGCTATCAACCACCTGCACGGCAAGGCTGTCGTCACTATGGCGGCGGACACCCAGGCAGATCCCGCCACGCTGGGTATAGCGACAGGCGTTAGCCAGAAAGTTGCGCATAATGCGGCTGAGTAGATAAGGGTCGCTGGTTACCGCTTGATGAGAAGGCACATAG
>NZ_LFGT01000004.1:147514-152183 GCF_002078115.1 Halomonas sp. BC2
ATAGCGCAACGTTAGCCCTTTACGTTGCGCCACCGGGGTAAATTCATCAGCCAAGTTGCTGAGGATATCGTCGAGCTTAAAGTGGCGCAGCTGAGGCTGCACCTGACCATGGTCCAGGCGGGAGATATCAAGCAGATCGGAAAGTATCGCTTCGGCACCTTCCAGCGAGTTTTGAACGCTCTCAACCAGGGCTAAATTATCGCTGTTAATCAGCCGCTCCTGTAGTGACGCTACTAACAAACGTGCTGCATTCATAGGTTGCAGCAGGTCATGGCTAGCGGCGGCTAGATAGCGGCCTTTACTCTGGTTCGCAAACTCAGCGGCATCACGGGCGTTTCTAAGCTCCTCGTTGAGTCGTTCAAGCGCTTGGGTGCGGTCAGCAACCCGCGCTTCCAAATGGGCGTTGAGCGTCTCTAAATGCTGGCGGGCGCGTTCACGCTCGGTAATATCGGCAACAAAACCTTCAATTAGGTCTTCGTCTCCAGCCAGCTCGGCGGGCTTTTTTGTCAGCGTAATAGCAACAGGCACCTGGCGGCCAGAGGCTGCCTGCAGCAAGGTGGTATGGCCCGTTACGTGGCCGTGGGAGAGCAGTAGGTCGCGCAGCTGCTGGCCAGTTGTGCGGCTGACAAATAGAGCATCAAAGCGCGCGCAGCGCTCTAACGTATGCGTCACGCAGGGATCGTCGAGCATGGCGGCAAGCGCCGGGTTGGCGGCGCGCAGCTTGCCGGAAAGCGACGCCTGAAAAATACCGTGTAGTGCGTTTTCAAATAGCCACTTATAGCGGTTGCGCTCAACTTCCAGCTCTTCTAAACGCAAGGAAAGCTCGCGATAGTAGCTTTTACGCGCTGACTGCTGACCTAGCCCGAGCAGGTCGCTGACCGAAAAGCCCGAGGGGTCGCTAGCTTTTTTCATAGGGCCTCTTCGTAGACCACCGCCACGTCACGTGAGTTGGAGCGACGAGGGTTAGTCAGAATGCAGGGATCGCCCAGCGCATGGTTGGTGAGAAACGGCACATCGCTGCGTGAGACACCCATTATCCCTAGGGTTCCGCCCAATCCAACCGCATGTTTTAAATCGACTAAGTACCGGAGCAGCGCTTTTTTGATCTGCTGCTGTGACAGCCCTCGGCAGTCGATACCCACGGCTTCGGCGACCCGCTTAAAACGATCGGGGGCGGCATCATAGTTATAAGCCACCACATGCTCTAATAGCATAGCGTTGCATAAACCGTGGGGGAGATCCAAGAAGCCGCCCAAACTATGCGACATCGCGTGTACTGCGCCCAAAATAGCGTTTGAGAACGCCAAGCCCGCTTGCATGCTGCCCAGCATTACCTGGGCGCGCAGCTCGCCATCGGTAGGGTTCGCCACCAGCGCCTCAAGATGGCTGCTGATCAACCGCATGGCTTCCAAGGCGTGAGTGTCGGTGAGCGGGCCGCTGCCGGTTGAAACGAACGCTTCAATGGCATGCACTAACGCGTCGACCCCGGTACAAGCGGTCAGGTAGGGCGACATGGTCATAGTGACTTCAGGATCGATCAGCGATACATCCGGCACGACGGCCTTGCTGATAATCGAGAATTTCATGCGCCGCTGCTGATCAGAAATAATCGCAAACTGGGAAATATCCGCCGAGGTGCCCGCCGTTGAAGGAATAAAAATCAGCGGAGGAATCGGCACGCGAATCGTATCAACGCCTTCAAAATCGAGAATATGCCCGCCGTGGGCCGTGACGATACCAATCCCCTTGGCGCAGTCCATCGGGCTGCCACCGCCTATCGCCACAATCGCTTTGCAGCCGGTTTCACGGTAAATCTCAGCGCCGGCCATAATCTCATCGACCCGTGGATTGGGCGATACGGCGGTAAAGCGCTCAACGGCAATGTTGGCTTCCAGCAACTTGGCTTCAATATCGGCGACCCAACCCGCCAGCAGCACGCCGGGGTCAGAGACCAGTAGCACCTTTTCTGCGCCGAAGGTGGTGACATAGTTGCCTGCAGCGTGGCGTGCACCGTTGCCAAAAATAATTTCAGGAGCGACAAACTTACGAAGTTGCGTGAGCGGCGATGTCATGGGGCGGTCTCGTTTATAGTTATTAACCATTATCTTAAGCACCTTAGGGGGTTGTTGCGCTACGACCTTGGTGCTGTCGCGGGGTATAAAGCACGCTGTTGATGTACGTGCGATTAGAAATATTGTTAAAACGTGATTAAAAATGCTGATAAAAGGCCAGCTCGCGGGCCAGCATGGTTCTTCGGGCTTTAGGGTGTCGAATACCATGGTATTCGTTATCAAACAGCAGTGTTTGTGCTTCGCCACCATGCTGCTCAATATGTCGCGCCATGGCGTGTGTCTGCTCCGGTACCACCACCGCGTCTTTGCCACCTTGAATAAACAGCGCCTGAATAGGTCTTGTGCACAGGCTGATCTGAGAGGCAGGGCTGCGCTGAGCTAGCAGGGCGTCATCGCCGATTAGCCAGCCCAGATAGCCGGACTCAAAGCGGTGCGTTTGTGCCGCTAGGGTGAGCGCATTGGTGACACCGTACAGGCTGGTGGCCGCAGCAAACAGTGGCGTGGCCGCTAGGGCATTGAGGGCGGTAAATCCACCAGCGCTTTGGCCGCGAATAAAGCAGCGCGCTGTGTCAATCGCAAAGCGTGCGCAGACGGCGTTTACCAGGGCAATCACATCCTCGGTATCGCTGACGCCCCACTGGCCGGCTAACCCTTCACGGTAGCGGCGACCAAAGTTGCCGCTGCCACGGGGGTTGATATCTAAAACGTGAAAGCCCTGCTGCTGCCAATAGGCCACCAGCGGGTCGTAGATGGGATAGGTGGCGGCGGTTGGCCCGCCGTGAACGCGCACAATCATTGGCGCAGCGCGGTTGGCTGAGGCTGAGTAGAAAAAGCCGTGAACCGTTTCGCCTTTATTACCCACCGGCGCTTCAAGCCACTGGGCGGTGGCAGGTGCTTTTGCGATTACGCTACCCGTTGAGTTTGTGCTATCCACTGAGTGTGCGTTACCCACGACGTTACCCACTAAGTATCTGCGTGAGCCATTTTCGTTGAACCGTATAAGCTGGGCGCCGCTGGTGGCGCTTTGTACTATGGCGTAATCGCCGTGTTGTGCCAGCGTGATGCTTGCCACGCGGCCGGGGTCGGGTAGCAGTGCTTCCACCTGCTCGCCGGTACGGCGGTATAGCTGCGCTGCACCCTGGTGTAGTTGGCAGTAAATCTGCAGATTGTCTCGCCAAGCGTGCTGGCGCTCACCCAGTTGCCATGGCGTGGTGATGTGATCAACGGGGGCGCTGCTCAGACACATGGGGGAGGCCAGATTAACCTGCCAGGGTTGCCACCAGCCAGCATGATCGCTCATGCAGATCAGCGCGTTGTGCGGGCCAAACTGTGGCTGGCTAATTGCTGTGCCAAAGTCCCAGCTATCAAAGGCCTGTAGCGCGCCGTTAGCCGCCACCTGTGCGAGGTGCAACTGGCTGCGCTGCCAGGGCATATAAGGCAGTGACCAGCTCACCCACGCTAGATAGTTACCATCGTCGCTTATTATCGGCGCGCCGTAGAAGTCGATGCTTTCTGCCAATACCTGCCGATCGCTATCAGTGACGGCGACCAGCCGCTGACCGCGGGCATCTTCCTCAACCGCTAATACACGGTGGCGCTTAGGGTCAGCGCACAGCCCACCGTAGGCGGTTTGCGGGCGCTGTTGCCAGCAGTAGCTTTTACCGTGGTGGCGGAGCTGCATGATGGCCTGGTCGTGCTGGCGCACCCATACGACGCCCCCTAGCAGTGGCGTGTAGCTGCCGCCGCCGTACTGGTTCACGCGGCTACCCACCGCCTCTTCTATTACACAGTGCGGCGGCTCATTGCTGTTAGCTCGCCACTGCCAAAGCTGCATGTCGCCCGTTTGCGGGCAGCGAGCCAGCCAGTAAACCGTCTCGGTGTCGCTATGCAGTTCGTTCAGGGTGTCGCAGGGCTCGGCGGCATCCGCTAGGGTAAGTCGCATAGGCGTGCTCCTTAGTGTGGGGCGCCCCACAGCAGCCGTGCTTCATAGCGTGGGTAAAGCTGCATCACGCTGCGGGTAAACTCGTATTCGGCGAGTGCGATGGTGCTAAACGTGTCAGGTAATTCACCAGCCAAGGCGTGATTGGCCCCCAACCCTTCGCTAGCCACGTCGCTGAGGCGCTGGTCTAGCCATTCAAGGTAATCAATGGTTTGGTCAATGATCGTTGCGGGGGGAGCGCTGGGGCCATGGCCGGGCACCGCGATTCTGGCGTCGAGCGCGCTGAGGTCGCTCAGTTCTTCCAGCCACTGTTGAAGGCCAGGGGTGTGAGCGGTAGCGGCAGCGCGTTGGTAGAAGCCCATGTCACCCAAAAACAGCACGCCGGTGGCGTGATCCATAATCACCAGATCCCCCCCGCTATGGCCGCTCATGGCATATAGGGTGAGTGGGTAGCTGCCCAGCGTTATGTCACCGGCCTCAATCACCTCGGGTAGGGCAACAGACGAGCGTTCCAAGCTGCGCCCGGTCAGCCGCTCGACGTTGTCGATCAGCGCGTCTGTGTCGCGAGCCATCAGGTCGCGGGTCGTGGCCAGAGTGAGGTGCTGTGCCTTGTCAAAGGCGGCATTGCCGAAAAAGTGATCGGGGTGGTGGTGGGTAG
>NZ_LFGT01000004.1:153282-160915 GCF_002078115.1 Halomonas sp. BC2
TAAGACCCACCTTACGGGTTGAGAGGTGTGCTGAGCAATCAGCGCTTTTAGCGCCTCGCCAAAGTGTGGGCTACTGCCGCTATCGATGAGAATGACGCCGTTGGGCGTGGCAATAAACGCCTGGTTGCCGATGTGGCCGCAGTTGCTGGTGGAAAGCTCTTCTGTTAGGCCTTCCACCATCCAGGTGTTTTCCGCAACTGGTTGAGCCACTAGCGGACGTTCGCAGAACATTACCGGCTCGCTGGCCAACAGCGGGGCGGCTAGCAGTGCCGCTAGACTACCTAAGAAGTGCGCTTTCATGGCTGAAGGCCCATGGAAAAACGATTGCCGTTGTTGTCCCGTGCACCAATCACATAGCCACCCGGCGAGGAGCGCATATGCAGCCCTAAGGTAGGGTTGGCGCTTACCGAGGCTTCGATATCCAAGGTGGCCACTTGCTGGCCCTGATGGTCGAGCATTTCAAACGACTGCACGTAAAAGGCCGGTTGACTGGGGATTAAGCCGCTGTCCATGGGGTGAGAAAGGCGCAACCGCAGGCGTTGCTCATCCTCATTGTCGAACAAACGCCCCTGTAGCTCGCCGAAGGTGTTTTCCCAGTCAGTGTCAGCGGTGGCAATACCGGGTGTGGTGCAGCCGCCCCCTTCTGCTTCAATGTAGGTGCCGCCAACATGCCAGGTATCTCCCTGCTTCACCGCGACGCGCACGGCGGAGGCTTGTTCCAAACGAATATTCAGCGAAAGCTTGGCTAAGCCGTGACTCATTGGTGAGTACGTGAATAGGCGGGGAATGGGGTTGAGATCGACCCAGGCGATAATATCGGTGATTGGTTCACCGCTGGCCTCTAGGGCGCTGGCGTCTAGCTCAATGGGGACTTGTCCTGAGTCTTCGGCAAACCTTGGTGCGTTCACGATGACTCGCTCGTCAAATACCACGGAGGCATCGCCCAAGAAGCGTTCGCGGTAAACAGGCCACATAAAGGAATTAAGCGGGTCTTTTTCGGCGGTATTCAGTGTCGCCGCGTGAGAGGCCGGCGGAAACACGCTAATTAAAAGGCAGGCAAGCGCCGCGAGGGTCGCGGCGAGCCGTGGAGGGATGAACGTCTGCGTTAATAAAACCATGATGCCTCCCCGCTATGCGTGTTATTGGCCTTTAGTGGTTTCCATGCTGACGGTTTCCAGCCAAGTGCGGATGGCCCAGAGGCCTTCTTGGCTAACGTAGTCGGACATTCGTGGCATCAGTACGCGGCCGTTGCGTTCAGCACCGTTGGTGACCAGCTCTTTGTACCACTCATCGCCCCATGCGCCGTTTTCAAGCTCACGTAGGTCGGGGGCGATGCCGCCAGATTTTGCCTCTAGGCCGTGGCAGGCTGCGCAGTTACTGTTATAGGCACGGGCACCGATATCCACGGCTAGTTCGTGCTGGGGATGATCTTCACGGTAGGGGTTCTCTTCTAGCCACTCGTCTCCCAGAAGCTCTAACCCCTTAATATCGACTGGCTGAGGGGTGACATCGCCATGTGACCACGCCAGCGGTGACGCCAGCAATGCAACAAGGGCGATGGCACCGGCTTGGCCGTAGAAGCGTAAGGGCGTTTTTGTCGGGGTGGTTTGTGTCAGCTGCGTTTTTGTCAGCACGTTTTTTGTAATGGTCATGGGAATGCTCCTCAAGGGGGGTCGATGTCACATCACTTGAGTGAGCATAGGCAGGCCAGCGCTTAGTCCCTATAGCACCTTAGGCATCGCTGGACTCCTCCTTTGGAAGTAGTGCTAAATCAGGATGAGAACGCGACTGGAGGGGTAGGTTGGTTTTTTATCCGAGCTTCTAAGCTGAGCTTAGTCTTGCAAACACCACGCAAGCAGCAGCTTGGCCGCTTTGCAGCCATTGCATTGTGATCATTACTCGGATGGAAAACCCATGACATACGCTACCAATAACAACACGTCAGCTCGTAACATTTCGTGGCCCTTTCGCCTGCGTACGCTCACCGCCGCCGTTGCTTATGCCTCTGCGCTAGGCATAGGTGGCGTTGCGATGACAGCTAACGCCAGCGAGGTGACCTGGGACGATATTCTCAATGACCATAACAACACTGAAACGGTATTGATGTACGGCATGGGCGTGAAAGCCCAGCGCTACAGCCCGCTTGATCAAATTAACGCAGACAATGTAGAGATGCTAACCCCTGCATGGTCTCACTCCTTTGGCGATGAAATGCAGCGTGGCCAGGAGTCACAGGCGCTGATCCATGAAGGGGTAATCTATGTCACCGGCTCTTATTCACGTATTTTCGCCATTGATGCGCGTACCGGCCAGCGTCTGTGGTCCTACAATCATCGCCTGCCCAGCGATATTCGCCCCTGCTGTGACGTAGTCAACCGCGGTGCGGCCATTTACGGCGATAAGGTGTTCTTCGGCACCCTGGATGCGGGCATCGTCGCGCTGAATAAGGATACCGGTGACGTGGTGTGGCGCGAACGCTTTGGTGACCACCGTGCGGGTTACACCATGACCGGTGCGCCCACCATTGTGGAAGACCAGGAAACGGGGCGTGTAATGCTCATACACGGCTCTTCAGGCAACGAGTTTGGCATTGTCGGCAAGCTCTATGCCCGTGACGTGGAGACTGGCGAAGAAATTTGGATGCGGCCCTTTGTGGAAGGCCACGTGGGCCGTTTGAATGGTGAAGAGAGCACGCCAACAGGCGATGCCAGTGCACCTTCCTGGCCTGATGATCCCGATAGTGAAACCGGTAAAGTGCAAGCCTGGAGCCAAGGTGGTGGAGCGCCGTGGCAGAGTGCCAGCTTTGATCCCGATACCAATACCATCATCATTGGGGCAGGCAACCCCGCGCCTTGGAACGGCTGGGCACGCACCTCAGAAGATGGCGACCCATCTGACTACGACAGTCTTTATACCTCTGGCCAGCTAGGGGTTGACCCCTCCACCGGTGAAGTGAAGTGGTTCTACCAACACACCCCCAATGATACCTGGGATTTCTCAGGCAATAACGAGATCGTGTTGTTCGAGTACGAAGATGAAAACGGCGAAATGGTTAACGCCGGTGCCCACGCCGACCGTAACGGCTTCTTCTATATCACTGATCGTACCAACGGCGAGCTGATTAATGCCTTCCCGTTTGTCGATAACATCACCTGGGCCACCCACATTGACTTGGAAACAGGCCGCCCGGTAGAGGTGGAAGGCCAGCGTCCTGCGCGCTTGAAAGAGGGGGAAACGCGCTCTGAAGCCGTTGAAGTGTCGCCACCCTTCCTTGGCGGTAAAAACTGGAACCCGATGGCGTATAGCCAAGACACGGGGCTGTTCTACGTGCCTGCTAACCATTGGAAGGAAGATTACTGGACAGAAGAAGTCGACTACGTGGAAGGGGCCGCTTATCTAGGCATGGGCTTCCGCATTAAACGCATGTACGACGATCATGTTGGTATTTTACGAGCTGTTGACCCAATCACGGGTGAGTTTGCCTGGGAGCATAAAGAACCAATGCCATTATGGGCAGGTGTCTTGGCGACCCACGGTAATCTGGTGTTTACCGGCACAGGGGATGGCTACTTTAAAGCGTTCCACGCTGAAACTGGTGAAGAGCTTTGGAAATTCCAAGTCGGTACCGGCATCATCTCACCACCGATCACCTGGGAAATGGATGGTGAACAATACATTGGTGTTACCGCAGGCTACGGCGGCGCAGTTCCACTATGGGGTGGTGATATGGCTGAGCTGACGCGACCGATTGCGCAGGGCGGCTCGTTCTGGGTCTTTAAACTGCCTTCCTTCGTACAAGATCTGGCTAATCGTTAAGTTATTCGCGTGTGTTTGGGCGGCATGTGCCGCCCTTTTTTAGATGGAGAGAATAATAATGAAAAATCGTATCGCCCAGCGCTCCTACCGTCGTGTTAACGCCCATCGCAGTGCTCGAAAAATAGTCGGTCTGCTACTCTGCATGGGGGTCGTTGGTACAGCCGCTACTGCCTCGGCAGACAGCAGCTATGATGAATTTGCCCCCCCTGTGTTTAACGGTTGCCAGCTGGTGCCTGGCACCCAGTGCGCGGACATGGATCTATCCGGCGGCGACTTTTCCAACCTTGACCTGCAAGGGGCTAACTTTGCGGGCAGCAATTTAGATAATGCGGACTTTCGTCACAGCAATTTACGTAGCGTTGATTTTGAAGGCGCATCGCTGCGCCATGCCAACCTTAATCGTGCGCGCATGCCCAACACGCATCTGCGAGGCGCAGACCTTTCCCATGCGAGTTTAATTGGGCTAGATAGCTGGAGTATTTACGCCCAAGGCGCGATTTTTGACCACGCTGACTTAACGGGTGCCAACCTTGGGTTTGCTCGTCTATCCGGTGCCAGCATGCAAGCGGCGACGTTGCTGGGTAGTAACCTGGAAATGGCGTGGATGAATAAGGTCAACCTTATCGGTGCCGACCTGCGTGATGCCAACCTGCAGGAAGCTAAAATGAACATTACCCGCCTGAATAATGCCGATATGACCGGTGCGCGCATCCACTACGGTAACTTTCAACTGGCGCAAATGGAGGGGTGTACCGCCTGTCCGTTCGACTGGGAGTAAAGCGTATGGCGACCATCGACTCGGCGCATCCTGTGCGCCGTTGCTGTATGAGGGGGATCTGGATAGGGGGTGTCTGGGCAGGCGGGCTGTTCAGTATGCTAGCCGGGGCTGAACAGCCCTCAGCCCCCTTTCACCAGTCAGCGTCTTTCAACCAAGAAGGCTACCGGTTACCGCCTTTCAAGGCTCCTGTGACGGCTGCGTTACCGGGAGTCACCGTGCTAGATGACCATGCCTTTCAATCCCTGGTGGACGCATCGCCTGTGATACTGGTAGATGTTAATGCACTGCCCTGGCGCGACGGCCTGTTTTTACAGGATAGCCCTCATCTCACCATTCCTGATAGCGTTTGGCTGCCCAACGTTGGCGCTCCTGCGCTGGAAGATGCGTGGGTCGACTATTTCAGCGATGCACTTAATGCGTTTCGCGAGCATCCAGAGGCGGTACCGTTGGTGTTTTTCTGCCGGGCTGACTGCTGGCTTTCCTGGAACGCTGCCCGGCGTGCTGAGGCAATGGGCTATGAAGGGCTGTATTGGTACCCCAATGGGGTGGATGGCTGGCAAGCGAGCGGTCATTCGTTAGCCGCTGTTTGCCCGCAGCTGCCCGCTCATGCTGAGCGAGCTACCTGCGAGCCTTAATAGGTTAACTAGGTTTATTGCCGATAAATCAGCTCGGGTGGTTGGCGGGGCGAAGGCGCTGCCAAGCCACTCTGACTTTCAGCCTGACCCTGCAACTGCTTTGTTTGCAACAGCTTTGACTGGCGAGCATTGCGGGGAATCAGGGTCGCTTGATCAGAAGTGATTGTGGCATTTTCTGTGATCAGGCTCTCTAACAACCCATGCTGAGGAGAGTGTTGGCACACGGGGTCAGTGGCGTTCATATCACCGGTTAACAAATAAGCTTGGCAGCGGCAGCCGCCATGGTCTTTATCGCGATCGTCGCACTGTTGGCAAAGCGTCGGCATCCACTGGGTGCCGCGGAAACGGTTGAAGGCATCGCTTTGGTACCAAATGTCCTGCAGTGATGTCTCTTTGACGTTGGGAAACGCCATCGGCAGCTCCCTGGCGCTATGGCAAGGCAATACGGCACCATCTGGAGCAACGGTCATAAAAATACTGCCCCAACCGCCCATGCACGCTTTAGGCGCTTGTTCAAAGTAGTCCGGCACCACAAACAGCAATGACATATCGCGGCCACGCGCCGCGAGTGTTTCACGCCAGCGGTTGGTTTCCGCTTCGGCACGTATCAGCTGTTCACGGGTGGGCATCAGCGCTTGGCGGTTCAAAAACGCCCAGCCGTAATATTGGCAGTTGGCCAGTTCAACCGCATCTGCGCCTAGCTCATCGCAAAGCGCAATCAGGTCGCCAATTTGATCGATATTGTGCCGATGCAGCACCACGTTCAACACCATGGGGTAGCCTGCCGATTTGACGGCTTTGGCCATCGCCAGCTTGTTGGCGTGAGCCTTGGCAGAGCCTGCCAGCGCCTGGGCCAGTTCGGGGTCGGCGGCTTGTAGGCTAATCTGGATATGATCCAGACCTGCTTCTGCCAGGGCGTCTACCCGCTGGGCAGTGAGGCCCACGCCGGAGGTCAGCAGGTTGGTATAAAAGCCAAGCGTGCGTGCTTCACTTACTAGCGCTTCCAGGTCTTGGCGAATCAGCGGCTCGCCGCCGGAAAACCCTAACTGAGCCGCCCCCATGGCCCTGGCTTGGCGCAGTACGCTAAACCACGCATCGGTATCCAGCTCGTTTTGGTAGCGGGTAAAGGCCAGCGGGTTAGAGCAGTAAGCGCACTGCAGCGGGCAGCGGTAGGTGAGTTCCGCCAGCAGCCATAAAGGCGGTGAGGTCGCTTCAGCGGCTGGGTTGGCTGAATGTTGATTGAGCCTGTTTTTATTAGCCACAATGCACCTCCTTCACAGCTAGCCAGCCGTTGCTGCGGGCTTCATCGATAAACTGCACGACGTCGTCTGCTAAGGTCTCTGCGCCTGGGTAGCGCTGCTGTAGGGTGGCGATAATGTCGCCGATAGTTTGCTGGCCGTCGACCTGTTCAAGAATCGCGCCGGCAGTCGCGCTGAGCTTGACCATGCCCTCGGGGTAGAGAATAACGTGGCAGCCCTGAATGGCTTCCCACTGTAAGCGCCAGCCGCGTCGCAGCTGGTAAATATCGTGATGTGACATGGCGAGTTGTTGTGACATGGTGAATTCCCCAACGCTGGTCGATCATGGCCTAGTAATGTGAGTGCTCAAGCCCACGGTGATATACCGCTTCGCGGGTGACGGTGTGATAAGGCGGGCGGTCTAACTGATAGGCCATGGTCATGGCATCCAGTATGCTCCACAGCACATCGAGCTTAAATTGCAGAATGTCCAGCGCGCGCTGCTGCAGCGCCACGGTCGTACATACACCTAAGGCGATTTCCAGGCCATGCTCAACGTCTCGGCGGGCCTCGCTGAGCCGCTTGCGGAAATAGCGATAGCCCTGCTCGTTGATCCATGGGTAGTGCTGGGGCCAGGTATCCAAGCGGTTTTGGTGGGCAAGTGGCGCAAACAGTTCAGTCAGCGATGAGATCGCTGCCTCCTGCCAGGGCGCGCGGGCGACAAAGTGGCGGTAGGCATCAACTGCAAAGCGCACGCCGGGTAACACACGCTCCTGGGAAAGCAGCGTATGACGCGGTAGCCCTACGGCTTCACCGAGCGCCAACCAGGCTTCAATTCCGCCTTCATCTTCAGCGTGGCCGTCGTGGTCAAGCAGGCGTTGTACCCATCGCCTGCGGGTAGCGGCATCGGGGCAGTTGGCCAGCAGCGCGGCATCTTTTTGGGGAATCATCAGCTGGTAGTAAAAGCGGTTAGCCACCCAGCCCTGCAGCTGCTCTCGGGTAAGTTCGCCATTGGCCATCGCCTGCTGAAAGGGGTGGTTAAGGTGGTAGTACTGCCCTTTACTCATTAGCGCTTCACGGAACGCCTCCCGGCTGAGCGGGGTGGTAGAAGCGCAGGGCGTTATCGCTGTCAGCGCCATGATCTATCTCCTGATTGTTATTGTTAG
>NZ_LFGT01000004.1:162102-193220 GCF_002078115.1 Halomonas sp. BC2
TTAGTGCTGCTGATGTCAGTGCTCTATAAAGAAACAGGTCGGCTATAGGGTAAGTTTCATACCGTCGTAAGCGGTTTCGACGCCTGCGGCCTGCACCGTTTTCGCTGCATCGCTTGCGCTGTCCAATATCGGATTAGTGTTGTTGATATGAATCAAAATGCGCCGCGTGCTGCTGGGTAGTTCACTCAACAGTTCACACATGCCGCCGTTGCCATTGAGCGCGAGATGACCCATTTGTTGGCCTGTAGAGGTGCCAACGCCGAGTGTCTGCATTTCATTGTCTTCCCACAGGGTGCCATCGACCATCACCACATCAGCAGCGTTTAAGAAACGCATCGCCAGCGGTGTTGGGTTGCCAAGCCCAGGGGCATAGCAAAGCGACTTGCCGCTGCGGCGGTCGACTATATACAGCCCTAAATTATCGCCACAGGAGGGTGCGCCGCGCCGTGGTGAGTAGGGCGGGGCATTGCTGTGTAGTGCAAAGGCGGTGAGTGCGATATCGGGCAGAAAGGGAATCGAAAATTCGGTAACTTCCTGCTGATTTTCCAACCCAATCGGCTGCCACTGCAGTCCGCCCCAGTGCTCCAGCATCGGGAAGAGCGGAAAGCCGGTAGATAAATCGCGATGCACATTGGGCGTGCACCATACCTCCAGCGGGCAGCCCTCTCTTAGTGAAAGTAGCCCGGTGACGTGGTCGATCTGGGCATCCACCAGCAGCACGCCGCGAATACCGCTGCCACGCAGCTCGCTTGGCCATAATTCCGGATTAGCATTGAGCTGGGCGCGAATGTCAGGGGATGCATTGCATAGCAACCACTGTTTGCCATCCACGCTTAACGCGATCGATGACTGGGTGCGCGGCTGATGGTCGGCACTGCCCTGGCGAGCGTGATAGCAGTTCGGACAGTTGCAATTCCACTGGGGAAAGCCGCCGCCTGCGGCAGCCCCAAGAACTAAAACCTGCATAGGCTGGCCTCCTACGTTGGTGCTGCGGTGAAAGCCCCTGCCCGGTAAGAATGAGTTGCTAAAGACAGGGGCCGCGGCTCGGTTGCTAGAGATTAGCGGGTAGAGATATACAGCGTTACTTCAAAACCAAGGCGCATATCGTGATAGGTCGGTTTGGTCCACATAAGAGACTCTCCTGCGTTGTTAATCATGTTGTTGTGAGTGTTCATGCGAGTGTTGATATGGGAGTTGGTGGCAGTTCATCGTGTTTGCCCTACCCACTTCTTCAGTTAATCACTGGTAGGGCAAACTGCCTGCGGTACTTTGGGAGTAGTTTTCTCGCCCTTTTGGTGGGGATTGATGCCAATTCAAGTGCATGTTGTAGTTAAACAACGCAGTTGAATCCAAGGTTGAATAGTAACTGGCGGTCGCCGCGTTAGATCCTAGACTGCTATCTGGCGTAATCACTTGCGCTAGCAGTAAGGTTCAGCGCTCAATGGCCAGGGGTGAAAACGTAAGCGTTTTGGTACTGGCGCTGGAAATGGGCTAACCAGGGAGAACGCGTGTGAAAATAGGCGCACCAAAAGAGAGTGCTAAAGGCGAGGCGCGGGTCGCGCTGACGCCGGACAGCGCACAGCAGCTCCACAAGCTGGGCCATGAGTGCCTGGTAGAAGCGGGTGCGGGGGCAGGGGCCGGGTTCAGTGATGAGGCGTACCGGGCGGCTGGCGTCACCGTGGTCGAACGCGCCGAGGCGCTATGGCAAGAAGCCGACGTGGTCGTCAAGGTACGTGAGCCCTCCGAGCAAGAGGCGCAGTGGCTGCGCGAAGGCCAAACGCTGATCGCGTTCTTCTGGCCAGCCCAACACGCGGCGCTGCTGGAAACCTGCAAAGCTCAGGGCGCCACCGTGATTGCCATGGACATGGTGCCGCGTATTTCTCGGGCCCAGAAGATGGATGCGCTCTCTTCCATGGCCAACATTGCGGGCTATCGGGCGGTGATCGAGGCGGGCAACAATTTTGGCCGCTTCTTTACTGGCCAGGTGACCGCTGCGGGCAAGGTGCCCCCTGCCAAGGTGCTGGTGATCGGGGCGGGCGTGGCGGGGTTGGCGGCAATCGGTACCGCTACCAGCCTGGGGGCTGTGGTGCGCGCCTTCGATGTACGCCCGGAAGTTTCCGAGCAGATTGAGTCCATGGGCGCCGAGTTTCTGTTCCTCGATTTCGAAGACGCCCAGGACGGCGCGGAAAGCGGTGGCTATGCCTCGCCCTCCAGCCCTGAGTTTCGGGAAAAGCAGCTGGCATGTTTCCGCGCGCAGGCGCCCGAGGTGGACATCGTCATCACCACGGCACTGATTCCTGGCAAACCCGCGCCCAAACTGTGGTTGGACGACATGGTGGCGGCCATGAAGCCCGGCTCGGTGATCGTCGATCTGGCCGCCGAAAAGGGCGGCAACTGCGACCTCACCCAGCCCGATGCGCGCGTGGTGAGCGATAACGGCGTGGTGGTGATTGGCTATACCGACTTCCCCTCACGCATGGCCACCCAGGCGTCGTTGCTGTATGCCACCAACATTCGCCATATGCTCAGTGACTTGACGCCGGAGAAGGATGGCGTGCTCCACCACAATATGGATGACGACGTGATTCGTGGGGCCACGGTGACCCACCAGGGGGAAATCACCTTTCCACCACCCCCGCCCAAGGTCAAGGCCATTGGCGCGGCCAAGCCAAAGCAGAAAGAGAAGCAGCCCTCGCCGGAAGAGAAGAAGGCCACCGAACAGGCGGCCTTCAAGGCACAGACCAAACGCCAGGTCGGCCTGTTGGCGGCAGGCGGTGCCGTGATGCTGCTGCTGGGGCAAGTCGCGCCAGCCTCGTTCATGCAGCATTTCATCGTCTTCGTGCTGGCCTGCTTCATTGGCTTCCAGGTGATCTGGAACGTGAGCCACTCGCTGCATACGCCGCTCATGGCGGTGACCAATGCCATTTCCGGGATCATCATCCTGGGGGCCATCCTGCAGATGGGGTCGGGGAGCGGAGTGGTGAGCGTGCTGGCGGCGATTTCGGTACTGATCGCGTCTATCAATATCGTGGGTGGCTTCCAGGTGACACGCCGGATGCTGGCCATGTTCCAGAAATCCTGAGCGGCGGAGAAACGATATGCTAGGACAAGGGTTCGTATCTGCCGCGGCCATTGCGGCCAGCGTGCTGTTCATTCTTTCGCTGGGTGGGCTGAGCAACCAGGAAAAGGCCAAACGTGCCGTGTGGTACGGCATCGTCGGGATGGCGGTGGCGGTGCTGTTCACCGCCTTCGGCCCCGGTATTGGCGGCTACGGGTGGCTGATCCCGATGATGGTGATCGGCGCCGGGATAGGGATTTACGTGGCGGGCAAGGTCGAGATGACCGAAATGCCTCAACTGGTCGCGGCGCTGCACAGCTTTGTCGGGTTGGCAGCGGTGTTCGTGGCCTGGAGTGCCGACCTGGAGCGTCGCCGGGTGATGGCCGCGCGGGCTGCCGATGGCGTGATGCAGGAGTTTTCTGCGTTTGCTGCACTGGTGGCCACCAAGGCCCCGGACGAGCTGACCTTTCTGCAGATCGAGGTCGTGTTCGCCATCTTCATCGGCGCGGTGACCTTTACCGGCTCCGTGGTGGCCTTTGGCAAACTGGCTGGCAAGGTGGATGGCAAACCTCGCCAGCTGCCCGGTGGGCATCAGCTCAATGCCGGGGCGGCGGCGCTGTCGCTCTTGCTGGCGATCTTGTACCTCAATGGCGCGGGCTTCTGGACACTGTTCCTGCTGGCGGCACTGGCGTTCTTCATTGGCTACCACCTGATCATGGGCATCGGCGGGGCGGACATGCCCGTGGTGGTGTCGATGCTCAACAGCTATTCCGGCTGGGCGGCGGCAGCGGTGGGCTTCACCCTCTCCAATGACCTGTTGATCGTGACCGGGGCCCTGGTGGGCTCCTCCGGTGCTATTCTCTCCTACATTATGTGCAAGGCGATGAACCGCAACTTCATCAGCGTGATTCTGGGGGGCTTTGGGGGCACTCAGGGGCCTGCCGCCGAGATCGAAGGCGAGCAGGTGGCCATCGATGCCAGCGGCGTTGCCTCGGCCTTGAACGACGCCGACAGTGTCATCATCGTGCCCGGGTACGGTATGGCCGTGGCGCAGGCGCAGGCGGCGGTCAGCGACCTGGTACGCAAGCTGCGCGCTGCGGGTAAAACCGTGCGCTTTGCGATTCATCCGGTGGCTGGACGTTTGCCGGGGCACATGAACGTGCTGTTGGCGGAAGCCAAGGTGCCTTACGATATCGTGCTGGAAATGGACGAAATCAACGACGACTTCGCCACCACCGACGTGGTTATCGTCATCGGCTCCAACGACATCGTGAACCCTGCCGCCGAAGAGGACCCCAACAGCCCCATCGCGGGCATGCCGGTACTCAAGGTGTGGGAAGCCAAGCAGGTGTTCGTCAGCAAGCGTGGCCAGGGCACCGGCTACTCGGGCATCGAGAACCCGCTGTTCTTCAAGGAGAACACGCGAATGTTCTACGGCGATGCACGGGATAGCGTGAATGCCCTGCTACCGCTGGTCGAAGGATGAGTGACGCCCAAAGATCAACTCGGGGAGCCCATGGGCTCCCCGATTCGTTGGCGGGTGTTGATGAAGATCGTGACATGCACTTGATAGTGGCTATCTTGGAAAGAGATGATGGAGCGCGTCCGATGCTAGGCATTGGCACGCTTGAAATGATTCACAATAGTCGAGAGCTATTGATCTGGTCGTAAAATGCAAATTGTGGCTATTAGCAAGGTGCTATAAAACTGTGACACATCAATAATGCATCCGAGGCGTCAGCAATCATCGCCTTCAGCGCAGATGCACTGTACTTGTTCCCTTGGTCATTCCAAGGCATAGAGCAATAAGGGAGAGAGCTATGAGCGGTAAATGTCCTGTCATGCATGGCGGCAACACATCGACTGGTACTTCCAATAAGGATTGGTGGCCGGAAGGTCTGAATCTGGATATCTTGCATCAGCAAGACCGTAAATCGAACCCGATGGACGCAGACTTCAACTACCGTGAAGAAGTGCGCAAGCTCGACTTCGACGCACTGAAAAAAGACGTTCATGCGCTGATGACCGATAGCCAGGAGTGGTGGCCCGCTGATTGGGGACACTACGGCGGCTTGATGATTCGCATGGCGTGGCACTCTGCAGGCACCTACCGCATCGCCGATGGCCGTGGGGGCGGTGGCACTGGCAGCCAGCGTTTTGCGCCGCTCAACTCCTGGCCGGACAACGTCAGCCTGGACAAGGCGCGTCGTCTGCTGTGGCCGATCAAGAAAAAGTACGGCAACAAGATCAGCTGGGCCGACCTGATGATCCTGGCAGGTACCGTGGCCTATGAGTCCATGGGGCTGCCCTCCTACGGCTTCTCGTTTGGCCGTGCGGATATCTGGGAGCCGGAAAAAGATATCTATTGGGGCGACGAAAAAGAGTGGCTGGCGCCCTCCGACGAGCGCTACGGCGATGTCGAAAAGCCCGAAACCATGGAAAACCCGCTGGCGGCCGTTCAGATGGGGCTTATCTATGTGAACCCGGAAGGCGTGAATGGCCAGCCCGACCCGCTGAAAACCGCTCAGCAAGTGCGCGAAACCTTTGCTCGCATGGCGATGAACGACGAAGAAACGGCCGCGCTGACGGCGGGTGGCCATACGGTGGGCAAGGCCCACGGTAATGGCGATGCCGGTGCGCTGAGTGCCGAGCCCGAAGCGTCCGACGTCGAAAACCAGGGCTTTGGCTGGAATAACCCGCACATGGACGGTAAAGCCAGCAAGGCGGTCACGTCGGGCATCGAAGGGGCGTGGACGACCAACCCCACCAAGTTCGACATGGGCTACTTCGACTTGCTGTTTGGCTACGAGTGGGAGCTGAGAAAAAGCCCCGCCGGAGCCCACCAGTGGGAGCCGATCGATATCAAAGAAGAAGACAAGCCGGTCGATGCCACCGACCCTTCCATTCGCCATAACCCGATCATGACCGATGCGGACATGGCGATGAAGGTGGATCCGACGTATCGTGCCATCTGTGAAAAATTCATGGCGGACCCGGAGTACTTCAAGCAGACCTTCGCGAAGGCCTGGTTCAAGCTGACCCACCGCGACCTGGGTCCGAAAGCGCGCTACATCGGCCCGGAAGTACCGGCGGAAGACCTGATCTGGCAAGACCCGGTGCCCGCAGGCAGCACCGACTACTGTGAAGAAGTCGTCAAGCAGAAGATTGCGGCCAGCGGCTTGTCCATCGGCGAGATGGTTGCGACGGCCTGGGACAGTGCCCGTACTTACCGTGGTTCCGACATGCGCGGTGGCGCCAACGGCGCGCGTATTCGTCTGGCACCGCAAAAGGATTGGCAGGGTAACGAGCCCGAGCGTTTGGCCAAAGTGCTCAGCGTTTACGAGCAGATTTCAGCCGACACCGGTGCCAGCGTGGCGGATATCATCGTGCTGGCGGGTAGCGTCGGTATCGAGCAAGCTGCCAAGGCGGCGGGCTACGATATCCGTGTGCCCTTCCTGAAAGGCCGTGGCGACACCACTGACGAGCTGACCGATGCGGACTCTTTCGCACCGCTGGAGCCGCTGGCCGATGGCTTCCGCAACTGGCAGAAGAAAGAGTACATCGTGAAGCCGGAAGAGATGTTGCTCGACCGTGCGCAGCTGATGGGCCTGACAGGCCCGGAAATGACCGTGCTGCTGGGTGGCATGCGTGTGCTGGGCACCAACTACGGTGGCACCAAGCATGGCGTCTTCACGGACCGTGAAGGCCAGTTGACCAACGACTTCTTCGTCAACCTGACCGATATGGCCAACACCTGGAAGCCGGTGGGCAGCAACACCTACGAAATTCGCGACCGCAAGACCGGTGCCGTGAAATGGACTGCTTCTCGGGTGGACCTGGTGTTTGGCTCCAACTCGCTGCTGCGCTCCTACGCCGAAGTGTATGCCCAGGACGATAACGCCGAGAAATTCGTCAAGGATTTCGTGGCCGCCTGGACGAAGGTGATGAATGCGGATCGCTTTGACGTCGCGTAATCACTGTTAGTGCCAGCAAAAACCCCGCATCTCAAGATGCGGGGTTTTTGTATCTGCAGCCCTCGAGTCTTTACGTGCCAAAGTCCTTTCTGAGGTGCTCTGAACATGCTACGGCCAACAGACATATCAAGAAATCCTCTACAGCGGATAATTGCGAAAAATCCTTTGCAGAGGATAAAATGCGTCTTATCCGCTAAAAGGGATAGATCCAAGGGGCCGTCCTGAGGAATCGTTCTGAGACATCGTTCTGAGACATCGTTCTGAGACATAGCCATGAAAATTACCTCACCCGATATGCTGGCCAAGGCCTTGAAAGAAGCCCGCTCCCATAATGGCATGAGCCAGAAAGATGCCGCCGAACAGGTCGGTATCAAACAAGCCACCGTCTCCGCTTTCGAGAATCATCCGGAAAAAAGCCGCGTTGAAACGCTCTTCAAACTGATGGCTGCCCTCGGACTAGAGTTACATGTGGCAAAGAGAGAGAGTAAGCAAAGTGAACAGGTGTGGGATGAGGAGTGGTAACCAGTGGCTAACCTGACGGTAGCACTCAACGGTATCGAGGTAGGCCGACTCAGCCTCGGCCGTTCCGGCGCCATGGCTTTCCGCTATCTGCCTGAATGGCTAGACCACCCCGGCGCACGCGCTATTTCATCAGTCTTTGCGCGAGAAACCCCGCACTTCTAGTGCGGGGAGGGATAGCGCGTCGTCCGTCAGGACGACCCTGTTCTCGCTGCCTCCCTCTCTGGTGGTTGCCATCTTACAGCTAATGGCATATTTTGTGAGGCATGACGAAACGCGCCTACAAATACCGCTTCTACCCGACGCCTGAGCAGGAACAGCTCCTGGCTCGGACGTTTGGGTGTGTGCGCTTCGTCTACAACGCAGTGCTTCGCTATCGCACCGATGCGTTCTACGAGCGCAAGGAAAAGGTCGGCTACGTAGCGGCGAACGCCGAGTTGTCGCGCATGAAGAAGGCTGACGATACCGCGTTTCTCAACGAGGTCAGCTCGGTCCCACTTCAACAGTGCCTTCGCCACCAGCAGACGGCCTTCAAGAACTTTTTCGAGGGCCGGGCCAGGTACCCGAGCTTTAAGAGCAAGCGGCACCGCCAGTCGGCGGAGTTCACTCGCTCGGCCTTCAAGTACCGCGACGGCAAGTTGTTTCTTGCCAAGTGCAAGGAACCGCTGGCGATCCGTTGGAGCCGTGAACTGCCCAGCGAACCGACCACCGTCACCGTGTCCAAGGACGCCGCAGGGCGCTACTTCGTCAGCTGCCTCTGCGAGTTCTCGCCCGAGACGCTGCCCGTGACCCCGAAAATGGTGGGCATCGACCTCGGCCTGAAAGACCTGTTCGTCACCAGCGACGGGCATCGAATCGGCAATCCCCGCCATACGGCGAAATACGCGACCCGGCTGGCCAGGGCACAGCGTCGGCTGAGTAAGAAGCAGCGCGGCTCGAAGAACCGTGCCAAGGCCAGGCAGAAAGTCGCCCGCCTTCACGCCAGGATCTCCGATTGCCGGATGGACAACTTGCACAAGTTATCCCGCCAGATCGTCAACGAGAACCAAGTGATCTGCGTCGAGTCCCTCAAGGTGAAGAACATGCTGCGCAATCGCTCGCTGGCCAAGTCGATCAGCGATGCGGGCTGGGGCGAATTCGTCCGGCAGCTGGCGTATAAGGCCGACTGGGCGGGCCGGCAACTGTCGGCCATCGACCAGTGGTATCCCTCCAGCAAACGCTGTTCTGGCTGCGGGCATGTGATGCCCGAGATGCCGTTGCAGGTTCGGACCTGGACGTGCCCCGAGTGCGCCGCCGATAACGACCGCGACATCAATGCCGCGCTTAACATTAAAGCCGCCGGGCTGGCGGTGTTAGCCCTTGGAGAGAATGTAAGCGGCATGGAGCCAGTCTCCGTGTCCGATTCTCGTTGAATTGGGAATCCTCGTCCTTCAGGGCGAGGAGCAGTCAATATCCATGCCGTTATCTTCGGCAAGCTATCGTGGCGCGGTGGTTTACAACTTCTTCGATAACCTGCTGCCCGACTCCGAGGCGATTCGCGCCAGAATGCAGGCAAAATTTCAGCTGGCGACCGGACACCCCTTTGACCTTCTCGCCGCCGTAGGTCGTGATTGTATCGGCGCTATTCAGCTGTATCCCGAGACAGACACCATACCCAATGTTCGACAGATCACAGCAGAGCCGCTGGATGAGACGGATATCGCGACATTGCTCAGCGGCTACCAAGAGTTGCCGCTTGGCATGCATCGTGATGGAGACTTCAGAATCTCGCTCGCCGGGGCGCAGGAAAAAATGGCTCTGCTTTGGCACCAGGAACGCTGGCATCGGCCATCATTTGCCACGCCCACCAGCCACATCTTCAAGCTGCCCATTGGGTTTCTCAGTCACAGCAATATCGACCTTCGCGATAGCAACGAGAACGAATGGCTATGCCTGAAGATTCTCGAGGCCTTTGGAGTGCCGGTTGCTAACGCCGAGCTGGCGCGCTTCGAACAGCATACCGTGCTGGTGGTAGCGCGATTCGACCGACGCTGGTCGAGCGACGGCAGCTGGTTGATGCGTCTCCCGCAGGAAGACTTTTGCCAGGCACTGGGCATTGCACCGGCACTGAAGTATGAGAACGACGGTGGGCCAGGTATCCGGGCAGGCATGGAATTGCTGATGGGCTCCCAGCAAGCCACGAGCGACCGGGAGAACTTCTTCAAGGCTCAGATCATGTTCTGGCTGTTGGCCGCCATCGATGGGCATGCCAAGAATTTCAGTGTGTTCATCGAGCCACAAACTGCTTACCGAATGACGCCGCTCTATGACGTTATTTCCGCCTATCCCCTCATGGCAAAAGGAAGCCTGCCCGAAGCAAAGGCCAGGATGGCGATGTCGCTGAAAGGAAAGAACCGCCACTATCACTGGTCGCGTTTCTTGCCACGCCACTTTCTCAGTACGGCCCAGCAGGTGGGGTTTTCTCGGCGGCGGACGCTGGAAATCATACAGAGCATACTCGCACAGGCTGACGCAGCCATGAGCCGGGTAGCGGCGCTGCTGCCGGATGATTTTCCTGACACCGTGAGTGCCTCCATCATGGAAGGACTGGGTCGACAGCTCAAGAGACTGGAAAAGGATATAGACCAATGACACCTGCTCCCTGTTCAGGTGCTATTCAGGCTTCGTCAAACCTTCACTCAACTGTCACGAGTATGACATGTTGCGCGCCGATGCTGCTGAGCAAGCCATATTGGCTGTTTCTCATATAAGCCAGCAAATGGTTAAGCCAGCAGTGGGCCGCTCATCAGGGAGATGTATCATGACGAAGAAAACCGTGGCAGGCAGTGTCGATAGCGTAATGGCTCAGGGGGATGAGCCGCTCAGCAACCGTTCCAGCAATGCCTATTTTGGCGATATTCTGGAGCGGCGCTTGAGCCGCCGAGGCGTCCTCAAAGGGGGGCTGGCAACGGTGATCGCGGGCCTGATGGCGACCAGGCTGCCGTTGACGCAAGCGCTGGCCGCCAATGCGGGCGCGGGTTCACCCACCATGGGATTCAACCCGGTAGGTATCAGCGCTGCTGATAACGTCGTGGTGCCTGAGGGCTATCGCGTGCAAAGCTTCATCCCCTGGGGAACGCCCATCACGGGCGATATGCCCGCGTTCAGCCTGGAAGCTTCCGGGGAGCAGCAGGCGCATCAGGTGGGCAGCCATCACGACGGCATGCACTTCTTTGCGCTGAACGGCAGCTCCACCGACGGCCTGTTGGTGCTCAACCATGAATACGTGGAACCACGCTTCTTGCACGCAGCGGCCAGTGGCCTGGCGCTGGACCGCAATGGCTTTCCTCAGCATGACGATGGCAGCCGCGATGCCGATCAGGTGATCAAGGAGATGAATGCCCACGGCGTGAGTGTCGTGCGCGTTCGTGCCAATGAGCAAGGCGAGTGGGAAGTGGTGCAGGATGCCCTGAACCGCCGCATTACTGCCCAAACGCCCATGCAGCTCTCGGGCCCGGTGGCGGGCACGGAGCACCTGATTACCCAGTACAGCCCGGAAGGCCTGATGACGCGTGGCACCTTGAACAACTGTGCCCACGGGGTCACGCCCTGGAACACCTACCTGGCAGCCGAAGAGAACTGGGCGGGCTATTTTGCCAACACGGATACCGACATCGATCGGCGCCAAGCGCGCTACGGGATCGAAACCCGCGACACCGGTCGTTATCAGTGGCACCGTGCCGATCAGCAGAGCGATCAGTTCAGCCGCTTCGATGCCAGTAGCCGAGGAGCCAGCCCGGCAGACGACTTCCGTAACGAACCCCATGCGTTTGGCTGGATGGTCGAAATCGACCCGATGAACCCCGATTCCGTGCCGGTCAAGCGTACCCACCTGGGGCGCTTTGCCCATGAAGGCGTCATCTTTGCCCCTGCGGTGGAAGGGCAGCCCGTGGTGGCGTACTCCGGGGACGACTCCCGTTTCGAGTACATCTACAAGTTCGTTTCACGGCGCCCCTTCGACGCCGCGACGGCGGACGGCAGCCTGTTGGATGAAGGCACGCTTTATGTGGCCAGGTTCAACGATGATGGCAGCGGCGAGTGGTTGGCGCTGGCCCCCGGCCAGAACGGCCTGACGCCCGAGAATGGCTTTGCGGACCTGGCGGATATCCTGGTCAATACGCGCAGTGCCGCCGACCATGTGGGCGCCACCAGGATGGATCGCCCGGAGTGGGGGGCCGTCGACCCGCAAACCGGCGACGTCTATTTCACGCTGACCAACAATACGCGCCGCGCAGAGGGCGACGAGCACCCCGCCAACCCGCGCGCCAACAACAGCTTTGGCCATATCATCCGCTGGCAGGAAGAGGGCACTCACGCGGGCGAGCGCTTTGCCTGGGACCTGTTCGTGCTGGCAGGCGACCAGGACGATAGCCGCGACCTGGCGGGCAATGCGCTGGTAGAAGACAACATCTTTGCCAGCCCCGACGGCCTGTGGATCGATGCCGACCGTCGGGTATGGATACAGACCGACATCAGCGAATCTGAAATGAACACCGGTATCTACGAAGTCTTCGGCAACAACCAGATGCTGGTCGCCAACCCGGAAACCGGCGAGATCAAGCGCTTCCTGACCGGGCCTGTGGGTCAGGAAATCACCGGCGTGGTGACCACTCCAGACCAGCGCACCATGTTCGTCAACGTCCAGCACCCTGGCGCTACCACCACCGAAGACGCCTTTGCCGAAGGCCGCTTCACCAGCCACTGGCCGGAGGGCGGCAGCGCCATCCCGCGTTCTGCCACGCTGGTCATTACCCGTGAAGATGGCGGCATTATCGGCGCGTGAGTAGTGCTCTCAACGCCCTCACAACCAGGTATCCAGCAGGCGGCGATACGCCGCCTGCGCCTGGGTTGCGCTGATCGGCTGCAAACGCACTTCTGTACCCGGCAGGCACTGTGCCAGCCGGGCGCAGGCCATGGGCGTGAGGGCGCCCAAACGCGGGTAGCCCCCAATGGTTTGGCGGTCGTTCATCAGGATGATCGGCTGGCCATCGGGGGGGATCTGCACGGCCCCCAGCGGTATTCCTTCCGAGACGATGCCGCCCAGGCGGCTGTTCAGCGCTTTGCCGGTCAGTCGAATGCCCATGCGGTCGGCGCGTTGGTCGACCGTCCAGGGCTGGTTGAAGGCATCGAACAGGCTGCGCCCGGCAAAGTGGGCGGCCTGGGAGCCCAGGACCATGTCCAGCACGGTTTCTTCTGAGTCGGGCAGGGGAAGTTGGGTGCCTTGAGGCAACTGTCGCGGCGTGGCGCTGCTGCCTTTCCAGGTGAGCTGATCGCCAGTTTTAAGCGGTTTGCCATCTTCGTGCAGGCCGCCGATTTGCTCTCTTGCCGTGCAGGCTTGGCTGCCTAGCACCTCGGGCGCATCAAGCCCGCCAGGAAAGGCGAGGTACGCGCGCAGGCCCTTTTTCGGCTGACGAAAGACCAGCGTTTGGCCCGCTTGCATCATAAAGCTGTCGTTGGGCGTCAGCGGCTGGCCATCCAGCGTAGCGGCAAGGTCGGCTCCGGTCAGGGCAAGGCGCACGTCGCTATTGGCCACCAGCGTCAGGTTGCCGCCCATGACGATTTCCAGCGCGGCGCTCTCCAGCGGGTTGCCCAGCAGCCAGTTGGCCCAGCGGAAGGCGATCCAGTCGGCGGAACCGCCCTGGGTAACGCCCAGGTGGCCAACGCCGAAGCGGCCTGCATCCTGAATCAGCGCCAGCGGCCCGGCTTGCTTGACGGTCAACATGGGCTGGCTCATGGGCGCTCCTCCAGCGGGGTGGTGTCGCCGCCGGCCGCTTCGAACTCGGCTTTCGAGATCGCTTTGAAGCGCACTTTATCGCCGGGGCGCAGCAGCGGTTCGCCGCGCTTGGCGCGCTCGAACAGCGGCACGGCGGTTCTACCCAGAATGTTCCAGCCGCCCGGGGAAAGCAGCGGGTAGATGGCCGTTTGTCGGTCGGCAATGCCGACGCTGCCCGCCGCGACGCGGCGGCGGGGCGTTTTCAATCGTGGCGTGGCAATGGCCTCGTCCACCAGGCCCATGAAGCCGTAGCCAGGGGCAAAACCCAGCGCAAACACGCAGTAATCGTGGCTGCAGTGGCGCTCGATCAAGGCATCGACGCTGAGCCCGGCGCGCGTTGCTACCGATGGCAATTCGGGGCCAACGCTTTCGTCGTACCACACGGGAATCTCGTGCAGCTGCCCCTGCTGGGTGTCGGCAGGGGTGAGATCGTGCAGCGCGCTACGTACCAGCGTCGTGGCCTGGGTAAAGGTGAGCTTCTGGCAATCGTAGTGCACCAGCAGAGTGGTGTACGAGGGAATCAGGTCGATCAGCGCATGAGCAAAAGCGCGGCGTAGCGCCTCGTCGGCGGCCATGATCCAGGCCATATTACGTTCATCGATGGCGTCGAACAGGCGCACCGTCAAGGCGTCCATGGCGGCGGTTTCCAGGCGGAGTTTCACGCGGACTCCAGCGCCGTAAAGGCCTCGCGAATGGCGCGCACGGCAGCCACGGATTCGGGGTTGTCGCCATGCACGCAGAGCGTGTCGCAGGGCAACTGCAAGGCGCTGCCATCTCGGGCGGTGAGGGCCTCCCCTTTGGCCAAGGCAACCGCCTGGGCGACGATGGTGGTCTGGTCGTGGTGCACGGCCCCCGCCAGGCGACGAGAGGTCAGATGACCGTTGGCCTCATACGCGCGGTCAGCGAAGGTCTCGAACCACAGCGTGACGCCCATTTTTTCCGCTAGCTGACGGTGCGGCGCTGGGTCGGCAGTGGCCATCACCATCAGCGGCAGGCGGGCATCGAAGGCTTTCACGGCGCGCATGGCGCCTTCCAGCAGCGCCAGGTTGGCGGCCATGTCGTTGTACATGGCCCCGTGGGGTTTGACGTAGCTCAGCGCGGTGCCTTCTGCCTGGCAAATACCCGCCAGCGCGCCAATCTGGTAGAGCATCATGTCTTCCACTTCATCCGCTGTGCAGGCCATGGAGCGGCGGCCAAAGCCCATGAGATCCGGATAGCCCGGGTGCGCACCGATCTTCACGCCGTGCTGGACCGCCAGCGCCACCGTCTTGCGCATCACATGGGGGTCGGAGGCGTGGTAGCCGCAGGCAATGTTGGCGCAGTCGACGTAGGGCATGACCTCCGCATCCAGGCCAATCGACCAGTTGCCGAAACTTTCGCCCATGTCGCAGTTGAGAAGGGGGAGCATTGTGCTCATAGTTGACTCTCCTGAAAAGCGCTGATTATTGCGAAGTTGCGGGCAACTTTATCAACTGATACTTCTGGTAGGCGCTCATAATGGTTTCATACTGCACTTGGTGGGCCATGACAAAATCATCGCCGTAGATCGTTTCGTCTGGGTATTCAGTAATCAATTGGAGTGGAGTGAGCTGGGTATCGTCACGAGTGAGTAGATAAGGAATATCGTTTCTTATGGTAAATTCCAAGCGGCCAGCGTGAGCTTCGAAAGCTTTGATCTGACGTCGATTGTAGGCCACCAGCCCCGGCACGTTCGCTAGATGTTCCGTGACATGTTCGAGCAGTGCTTCAGCCTGTGCCTTCCAGTGTTGGTGATAGCGGAGGACGAGAAAAAACCCCTTGGGTATCGACCACAGCTCGAAGTTGCGAGGTACGTAACCGGTCAGCGGGCGGGTCCACTCATGGGCGGGGTAACCATGCAGGTTGATGTGTAACTGCGCTCCGCTTGCCGCCTTGGCGCGCTCGCGAATGGCCAGCTCGAATTCTCCCCCCAGTGGCTGGGCCTGAAGGTCGTTGCCGAAAGCCGTGTAGCGCGCAGCATGGTGCATGTGATTTGGCTGTTCGGCAACCAGGCGCTGCTGTAGATGGTAGCCATCTGGGTTTTCGAGCGGTGAAAGCACGAAATGCGAACCTGCCTGCCTCGATAGATCTTGCCCTGCGCGCAAGGCGCCTACGATACCAGAAGGTTCGTTGGCGTGCTGCGCGGCGCTGATAATCACTGCCCGCTCTTGCCCTATGTGATAGCGAGCAGATAATTTACGCCCACTCCGGCTTTTGGCATGAAGTGCCTCTCCCTCAATGGTGTCGAGTTCGGCGTGTATCTTGGCAGCACTCAATGGGTGCTCGGCGCTGTCGAGCATAGTGATTTCTTCAGCAGCAGCATCGTCAGTGTTTAGTGGACGAAGTGTGATCGTAAGCGACGGCGGTGCCTCGGTGCGGGTCTTGATTTCCGGCACAATCTGACCTGGCTGGATTGAGCGGTCGCCCAGTGGCAGGCCAGAAAGTTTTTGGTAGACCTCCAATAGCGAGAAATAGAGCTCCTCGTGCAGTCCCTCGGCCAGGCTCATATGCTCGAGTCCGAAGGCCAGCGGCGTATCCTGGCATGGTAGAGTAACGCTGATATTGAGCTCTTCGAAAAATGGCTGCTCGGCGGGCCACTCGGCTTGGGTAATCGCGTCTATCGCCGTTTCAAAGAGCTGGACATAGTCACAGGTGTAGAGAGAGCTGCCGCTATAGCCGCTAGTGCTTTGCCAGTAGACCCAACCGCAGGGCGAGAGTTGCCAAGCCCCTACGTGGTCTAAATGATGACGGTTGGGTGCTTCCACACGCACCATCTCTTGGGTGCCGTTTGCATATGTCAGCGCCAGCTCGTAGTGGTATAGCATAGTTTGAGTTTGACAAGTGACCGCCTCCCAGCTCAGTGCGACGCTTTCGCCGAGGAGGCCTGCTAACGGGTAAGCCTCCAACAGGAAACGCTTAGGAGCCTCGATGGGTGCCGGGTAACGGATGTGCAACGCACGAAGAGGCAGTATGTCTAGCTCCTCTATCACATAATGCACCAAGGGTTTGTAAGCGCTGTAGAAGCGTGCCTCAATCCCTTGATCCTTGAGCATCTGCTCGGCGCGATGGCGGGCGGTACGATCGTCGAATACCCAAGCGGAGAGCTTGTCGCCCGGTGATAGAGTCTTTCGGTACTGAGATGCGATTGCTTCGACGCTGCGCTCGAAGGTAGTGTCCAGAAGTACAGTCATTGTGAGGTCCGCCCTGTGGGATCTAGAGTGTCGCGCAGCCAGTCACCCAAAAGGTTGAGTCCTAGCACGGTGAGCAGAATGGCAATGCCAGGAAAGACACTGACCCACCAAGCGGTCTGTAAATAGGTGCGGCCTTCGGCCAGCATGCCACCCCAACTCGGTATGACTGGATCCACGCCAAGGCCCAGGAAGGTTAGACTGCTCTCTAATAGGATGTTGTTGGCTACGTTCAATGTCATTAGTACGATGACCGGGCCCAGTAGATTAGGCAGTAGGTGCTGGAACAGGATGCGCCAGTCGCGTACGCCTATGGCTTGGGCCGATAGAATGAACTCGCGATCCTTGAGCGACAGCACCGAACCTCTCACCAAACGAGCGTACTGTACCCACTGCGAAACGATCAGCAGAATGATCATGTTGGTCAGCCCGCCACCGATGACTGCAATAAAGGTAATAGCCAGCAGAATGAACGGCAGGGCGAGCTGCACATCGGCAAAGCGCATGACGATCATGTCGATGAATCCGCCGTAGTAGCCTGACAAAAGCCCCATGACGATACCCAGTGCTACCGCACCTAGTGCGGAATAGAAACCTACCTTGAGCGAGATTTCCCCACCGATGATGACTCGGGCCAGTACGTCGCGACCCAACGGGTCAGTACCTAGAGGAAAGCTGCCGTCAGTTAGAGGTGGAGTGAGGCGCATGGCGAGGTTGATGCCGCTGCCACCGTCTGGAAACAGCCAGCCTGAAAGCAGGACCGCTAAACCGATGCTTCCTACTAGCAGGGCGCCCGTAATAAACTCGAAGTTTTTGAAACGCTGAAGTCTCAGAGAATTTAACGACATAAGGCCACCTAACTCTTGCGCACGCGAGGGTCGACGAAGCCATAAGCGACATCGACCAGCAGGTTGATTGAGATGATCAGAAGTGACAGAACTGTGATTACACCCTGCAATACTGGATAGTCACGGGCGGCAACGGCGTCGAAGGCCAGTGTACCTAGCCCTGGCCAGTTGAATACTCTCTCGACAACGACGATACCGCCCAAGAGCCCTCCAAACTGCAAGCCGAAGTAGGTGATTAGCGGGATTGAGCAGTTACGCAGCGCATGCTTGTAGAGTACTACCGAATTGGAAAGCCCTTTGGCGCGTGCCACCATGATGTACTGGGAGCGCAGTGTTTCCAGCATGGTAGTTCTGACCAGACGTACGTTGGTGGCAGTCAGAATGATACCCATGGTGGCGGCAGGCATAATGAAGCTCTGCCATCCCTCCATGCCGCTGGGCGGCAGTAGATTGAAAGTGATTGATAACAGCAGCACCAGCATGATGGCCAGCCAGAAGTTAGGAAAGGAGAGGCCAACTAGTGAAATAACCCGGATGACTTGGTCGGGCCATTTGCCGCGGGAGACGGCGGCCTTAACACCTAGCGGAATCGATAGCGCGATAGAGACAAATAGCGAAGCAAACGCCAGCGCTAGGGTTGCTGGGAGTGCTCGACCGATTAGTTCGCTCACCTGCGTGCCGCCCATGAAGCTGCGGCCTAAGTCGCCGGTGAACAGACCTTTCAGAAACTCCATGTATTGCAACAAAAACGGCTGGTTGAGCCCGAGTGCTTCGCGAATGCGCGCCAGATCCGCCTCGGTGATACTACCCGCCCCTTGGGCAAGCATGATGGCGGGGTCGCCGGTCAGGCGAATCGCAAACGACACGATCAGCGTTACCGCCACAAGCACGAATAGCGCTTGCAGCAATCGGTAGAAAAGAAACTTGGCCACGTGGTTTACCCTCGAAACAGAAGGCCGCCGCCTTTAAGGCGGCGGCGGATTGGGCTTATTCGGCGACGTCGACGTCGGTAAGTCGAACCCGGTTGTCTGGGGCGGGTTCGAAGTTCTCAACTCGATTGCCTACCCCATAAAGCGCGTTCAAGCTATAAAGTGGCATTTCAAGCGCTCGCTCCTTGGTATAGCGAGCAACGAACTGCAATAAGGTTTCTCGCTCGGTGCGGTCAGTGATGCTGCGCTGTGAGTTGAGCATTTCGTCGAGCGTGGTATCGCTATCGTAGGGGTTCCAGCGCTCGCCGGAGTGGTACATCAGATACGCGGTGTTGTCGAAATCGAAAGTCCAGCCTCCCCATTTTTGCTGGAACATCTCACCTGTGCGCCCCGCTGGAATAATGTCGTTGAGCAACACGTTGGTTTCGTAGGGTTGAATAGAGGCGTTGAGGCCCACTCCCTGCAGATAGGCAGCAACCACCTGGGCCACTTCGGTAAAAGTAGCGTCGTTGCCGCGCACGTCGATTTGTAGGGTCGTGCCTGGCTCGATACCGGCCTCTGTGAGCAGTTCTTGGGCGCGCTGCGGATCAAAGGGGTAGGGCTCAAGTTCCGGGTCGAAGCCGAAGGATTGTTCGCCTTGGAAACTGGCAATCACACTGCCTTCTCCAGCCAAAATGGAGTCCACAATGGCGTGACGGTCGACTGCCATGATGATCGCCTGACGGACTCGCTCATCGGCGGTGATGCCTGACTGGGTATTGAAGCGTAGTGCCTCAACGGTGGGTGAGGCGACACTTACCACTTGTGTATTGGGGTGAGCGTTGATCGAGTCGATCATGCCGATAGGAATGGTTGGTGGCAAGACGATATCCACTCGACCGGATTGCAGTTCGGCAACGGCCGTGGAAGGTTCGGAAATGAAGCGGTAAGTGACGCTATCGAGCTTCGGTGCGCCACCCCAGTGATCGGCGAAGGCTTCTAGCCTCACATTGGAGCGTGGCGTGTAATCGACCATTTTGAAAGGGCCTGTGCCTACAGGGTGGATGTTGAAGTAATCGTCACCATGCTCTTCGATATAGCTTGGCGGCACGATCATTGCGCCGTATCCAGCCAATTTGGTCATCAAGACCGGGTCTGGGTTATAAAGGAAAAAATCAACGGTGTAGTCGTCGATAACTTCCACATGAGAAATCGCCGTGTAGTTGGAGCGTTGAGGACCACGGGCGCCTTCTTCCCCCAGTAGACGGTCAAAGGTGAATTTTACCGCGTCGGCATTGAAGGGCTCGCCGTTATGGAATATTACGCCTTCACGCAGCGAAAAGCGGATGCGTTTGCCCTCATCCAACTCTTCCCAGCTGGTAGCAAGGCCAGGTACCAATTCAAGATCTGGGCCACGATAGGTTAGGCCGTCGAAGATATTAGTGGCCACCGATGCCCAGTTGACCAGAAAGGTATCGATTGGGTCCCAGCTGCCTGGATCCTGAGGAGAGGCAATGGTCAGTGAACCTGCTTGACTCGCTCCAGAGGCGGCTAGAGCAGCAGCTAGGGTGCAAGCTTGAAATAGAGTTGTCTTTTTCATTGATCGTCTTCTCTATGGTTTCTTGTTCAGGTTGGAAACAAAGCGCTACAAGTGGGGCAAGGTGCTGTCGCGGGAAACGAAATGACCGGTGGCTATTTCATCAAGAGGATAAATGGTGGGTTCATCGCCCACTCTGCGGATTGGGCTCGGAATATCACCGTCTAACAGCATGTGCTCGCGCCGATGTTGCGGATCGGCCACGGGCACTGCGGAGAGGAGTTTCTTTGTATAGGAGTGTTGAGGCGCGTCGAAAACTCTTTGACGTGGCCCTATTTCGACAATTTGGCCAAGATGCAGTACCGCTACACGGTGACTCATCTTCTCCACTATCGCCATGTCGTGGCTAATAAACAGGTATGCCAAGCCTTCCTCGCGTTGAAGCTGCATCATCAAATGAATGATCTGCGCTTGGATGGAAACGTCTAGTGCAGACAGTGCCTCGTCGGCAATAATAAGTTTGGGCTTGGAGGCTAACGCTCGAGCGATACAGATGCGCTGACGCTGGCCGCCAGAAAATTCGTGTGGATAGCGGTTGGCGTGTTCTGGTTTCAAACCTACACGTTCAAGCAGCTCGCTGACTCGTTGCTTGATATGTTGCTGGTTAGCTATCAAGTGGTGAGTGTGGATGGGTTCTGCAATGGAAAAACCAGCGGTCTTTCGTGGGTCGAGAGATGCGAAGGGATCCTGGAAAATGTACTGCACTTCTTGGCGAAGCTTCATTTTTTCGCTGCGTGACATTTGTACGACCGGCCTGCCGGAGAAGGTGATATCGCCGCTGGTACTTTTCTGCAGTTGCTGGATAGTTCGTCCTATGGTGGACTTGCCCGAGCCTGATTCGCCCACTAGCGCCAGTGTCTCTCCAGGAAAGATGTCGAAGCTGACGTGCTCAACAGCGTGGACGCGATGGCTCACCCCGCCAAAAAAACCTTTGTTGATATCAAAGCGTGTGACCAGATTACGCACGCTGACCACCGGTATTTCTTGCGCACGCACGGTATCTTGGAGCGTAGATACACCTTGGGTAACGACCTTTTCGCCATCAAAGGTCATAAGCGGCTCAGCCCGAGGAAGGGCTTCACCCTGCATGCTGCCAAGTTTGGGCACTGCCGCTAGTAGTGCTTGGGTGTAGGGGGCCTGAGGCGAGGTGAACAATGTGGAGACATTCGCCTCTTCTACCTTCTTGCCGTTACGCATCACTACTACGTGGTCGGCTACTTCCGCCACAACGCCCATGTCATGGGTGATGAAAATTACGGCCATCCCGAGCTCTTTCTGGAGATCGCGAATGATGGTGAGAATCTGCGCCTGAATGGTAACGTCTAGCGCTGTGGTAGGCTCATCGGCCACGAGAACCTTGGGTTTGCAAGCTAACGCCATGGCGATCATTACTCGTTGGCGCATACCGCCTGAAAGCTGGTGTGGGTAGCGTTTCAAAAGCGATTCGGCATCTGCCAAGCGGACTAAGCGCAGTAGCTTTAAAGCTTCTTCGCGTGCTGTCGCTTTGCTGTAATCGCCGTGAAGCAGGAGCACTTCAGTGATCTGGTCGCCGATGGTATAAACCGGATTGAGTGATGTCATCGGTTCCTGGAAGATCATTGAGATCTCTTTTCCACGGATCTTGCGCATCTCCTTGTCAGCAAGCGTTGTTAAATCCAGCGGCGCTTTATCGCTCGTATTGCGATAAAAAATATGTCCCTTGGCGATGGTTGCGTTGAGATACTGTACTAGACCCATTATGGCGAGTGAGGCCATGGATTTGCCCGACCCGGACTCGCCGACGATCGCCAAGGTTTGACCAGCGTGAAGGTCAAACGTGAGATCCTGGACGACCCTGTGGGATCCGAACGTGACATCAAGGGATTGCACGGACAGCAGAGGTGGTATTGATAGCACAATTTTGCCTGTATTTTTTGTGTAATTCATATGGAAATTATATGTATGATGTTTGCATGTCAATTGGGTATTCGCCATTTCAATGTGGGCAGGCAGGTTGAGGTATCATGAGCTAGCCGTTAGCCAAGCCCCATGCCATAAATCGATTACAGGGCTCCTTAATTCCGTTGTGGACGAAAAAATTTTCAAAATCAAATGCTAAAGAGCATGCCTATGAGTGAAGAGAGACAGACTGTGCCCCTCAAGAGAAATCCCATCGTGTCGTCAGAACACCTGTCCCACAAAGCGCAAGAGCTTTCGGAGTTCGAGTTTGGACTAATTATCTCCAGCAATGCGTTCAACCGCTGGATGGTGCGCTGCATGACGGCTACGGGGTATCCTGAGCTTGGGGCGCTTGATGTTTTAGTGCTTCATAGTGTCAATCATCGGGCACGGGCAAAACGGCAGGGAGATATCTGCCTGGTTCTCAACGTTGAAGATACGCATACAGTGGCCTATGCATTGCGTAAGCTCTCAAAGTTAGGATTGGTAGTAGGTGAAAAACACGGTAAAGAAACGCTGTTTAGTACTACAGAGCAGGGGCATGATGCGTGTAATCGCTATGCCGAAATTCGGGAGTCGTGCCTCATTGAGTCACTTGACTCAATGGGTATTGAACGCAGCGAAATCAGCCGTTTAGCCAGCATTTTGCGAGCTATGTCAGGTTTGTATGACCAAGCCGCTAGGGCAGCTGCTTCGCTGTAAAAGCTATTGCTGTCGTTATGTAATGCCACGATTATCCCCTCATTTTGAGAGAGCTTCAAAAGTAGCACTTAGGCCATCATGAGCAGCTTTTGTTGAGGTGTGGCTCCTTCGAGTCCCATGTTGGGTTGTTTGTGATTGCAGTGCCAGAGCCAGCGAGTAGCATAATCTGGCACTTCCTTGGTGCTGTCGAACAAATACTGTGCCTTTCACTGATTCTGCTGTTGGCAATCGCCTTGATGCATATCTTCCCTGAGATTGCGCTGTACCTGCCGCAGGCGATGAATCGTTAACGAGAGGGAAGATCACGCCCGTATACGGCAATACCGCCCCGACCAGCGCGTTTGATGGTATACATGCTCTGGTCGGCGGCGTCGATGATCTCTCGTTCGTTATCGAACTCGCCATCGTCGAGGCACGCGATGCCGATCGAGACAGAAATGTACAGAGACTCATGGCCCACCTGAACCATGGGGGACGCCTGCAAACGTTGAGCTATCCGTTCGGCAAAGTGTTCGGCTGTCCTGGCCGTTTCGTCGGGGAGGAGGACCAGGAACTCTTCACCGCCATAGCGGCCCGCCAGGTCACCCGCCCGAGTCAAGGCAGACAGCGTACTGCCGAACTGGGCAAGCACCTGATCTCCTGCCTGGTGACCGTAGCGGTCATTCAGCACCTTGAAGTGATCCAGGTCGATGAATACGACCGAAAGCGTGCGTTGTTGGGCACGGCATAGCGCGAAGCGCTCACGCAGTTGTTCTTCCAGCCAAGCGCGGTTGGCAAGTTGAGTCAGTGGATCGATGCGGCTGCGCTGCTCGAGCTGAGTGTAATCGTTGAGTAGCGCTTCACTGCTTTTTTGCTGTGCTTCCAAACGGGTACTGAGCATCAGCGTGTGCTCGAACAAGCGCTGCTGAGCTTGCTCGATCAACGAGAAACTATCCACGGCCAAGGCCAGCGGAATGCCTAGCGATTGAGACAGCGGCGGCAACGTTTGCTGTAGGTAGGTGAGCAGTGTATCAAGGGCCAACGGCTCAGGTAGCTTCATCAGGTTTGACTGGCGTATCAGCAGCGCCAACGCCTGAGAGGGGTCGGGGGATAGCCAGGCATCGGCGACCAGGCCCGACAAACGGATGCACAGATCCGCCAGGTTGTCGGTATCCAGCGGACCATGGCTTTCATACACGCTACGCGCCAGTGTCTCGTGTGCACCCCACTTCAACAGTAGCCATGCACCCACCAGCGCGTGATCACAACCAAACAGACGCTGCTCGGCTTGCGTGACCTGTTGGTGCGACACGTCTTCATGGCCATAGAGAGGCTCCGCATCTGCCGGAAAGGCTTTCTGCAAGGCAAGCATGCCAAGGTCCTGCAACAGAGCGGCCGTGAACACCCGTCCTGCCTGTTCAGGGCAGTGCTTTTGGGCGAAGTAGCTGGCCGTAACGGCCGCCGTAAAGGCGCGCTGCCAATAAAGGCGTTGGCTAGGCGTACCGTTGTGCTGTTCAAACAGCTTGAAGCTGAGCACCGTGGCCAGGGTGGCATCGGTGCCTAGCCGTTGGGTCGCTTCGAAACAGGTCAAGGGCGGTTGGCTGGCGCGCAGGTAGTGCACGCTGTTGGCCACGCTCAGCACTCTGGCCGTCAGGGCAGGGTCGTGTTCTATGGTCGTGGCATAGTCCATCAGGGTCGCTTCAGCCGTGCTGGCAACTTCCAGGACACGCATGGCAACGGCAGGCAGTGACGGAAGCCCCTGACACTTCTGCAGTGTGCTCCCCAGGGTAGGGGGGAGCTGACTGGCAAGCTCATGGTAGAACGCGTCACTGATGGCGGCTGAGCCCGTCATGTGATCTCCTCGTACGCCGAACAGCGGAGTGGGCGACTTATCGTATAGGGAAAGCTATTGTTTACCATAGTGTACGCCGCACCGATATGACGGTGGTACAGCTTATATCCCTAAGACCCTGGTTTATGCTGCAAATGTCACTGTGTTTTTTTACCTGAATTCAGGTTAAAAAGAGTCAAAGCCGAGCTGCTTAAAAATGACACAAGCGAGTGCCGTGATGCACACCAGACAAGAAGCAGCAGAGATGTTTCGCCAACTGGCAGAGGGGCTTGGGCATAGCCATCGGCCCTCCTTCTTCGACGCGCTGGTGGAACAGCTGGCGCGCCTGCTGGCAGTGGAGCATGCCCTGATTGCTGTGATCCGAGAGCCTAATATAGCGGAAACCTTGTCCGTGTGGTCAAGCGGCGCGCTCGCAGGCAATATCCGTTACTCGTTGACGGGGACACCCTGCGAAACCGTCGTGGGCCACCAACCCTGTCTCTACCCCTGCAACGTGCAGGCGCTTTTTCCAGAGGATGAGCTGCTGGTACAGTTGGGCGCCGAGAGCTACATGGGCTTGCCGCTCTTTGCTGCCGATGGCGCGGCCATAGGCATCATGGCGGTATTGAGCAATCGGCCACGGGCATTCGATGGGCTCGAGAACGAAATCCTGCGTATTGCGGCAGCCCAGGCGGGGGCTGAGCTGGGCCGCCGCCAGGCCGAAAGCGCCTTGCAGGCAAGCGAGCTGGCAGCCAAAGAGAGCGAGCGGCGTCTGGATACCCTGCTCAATCACCTGCCCGGCATGGCGTATCGGTGCCAAAACGACCGTGACTGGACCATGCTGCTGGCGAGCCAGGGCGCCACCGCTCTGACGGGATATCACCCGGATGAGCTAGTGGGGAGCCGTGTCATTAGCTTTGCTGAGCTGGTGCATCCAGATGACTTTCCGCTTCTGGTGGCTGCCTCGCAGAAAGCCATCGAAGAGCGTTGCCCTTTTCGGGTGACCTATCGGCTGCGGCATCGCGATGGCCGAGAACGCTGGGTCTGGGAGCAGGGCCAGGCCATTTATGCGCAGAGCGGCGAGCCGCTCTGCTTTGAAGGCTTCATCACCGATGTGACCGATCAGCAAGTGTCACAGCGGGTACAGCAAGCCGTGGTGGAGGTGGCGTCCACGGTGACCTCGCGGATCGGGGATGACTACTTCCTTGAGCTGATCACGACCCTGACGCGCCTGCTGGAGGCAGATGCAGGCTTGATTGCCCTGCTGGAGCCCCCTCTGCCTGGCGAAGGCTTGCCTGATGCAACCGATGCCATGCCGGTACGCACCGCCAGTCTGGTCAGTCTGGTCGTGGACGGCCAGGCCCAAGCGAGCGAGCACTTTGCCTTGCCTGGCACGCCCGCAGAACGAGTGGTCCTCGAACAGGAAAGTACCGAACTGCACGGCGCTGACTACTGGCTGCCGGGTAATGCCCTGAGGGCCGAGGCCTGGATCGGGAGGCGGCTGGATAATGCCCAGGGCGATGCCATTGGGGTCATGATGGTGTTCTACCGACAGCCGCTGTCCACCAATGCCTTCGCCACATCGGTACTGCAAATACTCTCGACCGGTGCGGCGGCCGAGCTGGAGCGGCGTCGAGATCATCGTCGCATTCACCAGTTGGCCTATATCGATACCATCACCGAGCTGCCCAATCGCGCCTATTTCATGGAGCTGTTGGCGACGCTGGGCGCCCAGGCCCAGCGCGAGCGTAAGTCGCTGACGCTAGTGCTGCTGGACCTGCGTCGCTTCAAGGAGATCAATGACCTGCATGGCCATCAGGTGGGCGACGTATTGTTGGCCACGGTCGCCAAGCGCCTCCAGCACCTGCATGACCTGAGTGGCCACTGCGCGCGGCTCTCCAGCGATGAGTTCGCACTACTTCTGCCGCAGCATCAGGGAGTCGCACTGGAAGCCTTCATCAGGCAAGTGATCGAGGCCATCAGGCACCCGATTCATCTGGAGCACCGTGAGTTTCAGTTGGAGGCCAGCATCGGTTTCGCGCGCTACCCCAGTGACGTGGCCGCCCCCGCCGAGCTGTTCAACGCCGCCAGTATTGCGCTGCACGATGCCAAGCAGCGCGATACGGGCATATCTCCCTATACGCAGACCATGCGCCGCACGTTGGAGCGCCAGCAGTGGATGACCGAACGCCTGCACCGCGCCATCATCGAGCGTCGTCTGGAACTCTACTTTCAGCCGCAGGTAGACCTTGAGACCTATGCACTGACCGGTGCCGAAGTGCTATGCCGCTGGCATGACCCGGAGTGGGGCTGGGTCAGCCCCGGTGAGTTCATCCCCCTTGCCGAACAGCGTGGGTTGATACGCCTGCTGAGCGATTGGGTATTGGAAGCATCGGCGCGTCAATGGTCGGCTTGGCAGGCGTCGGGCACCCCCTTGCCTGGGCGGCTGTCGATCAACATGGCCGCCCAGCAGTTTGCCGACCCACGGCTGACCGAGCACGTCGCGCGGCTCACCCAAGGAGTGCCGCCGCAAGCGCTGGCCCTGGAGCTGACCGAAAGCGACTTCATGCGAGACCCGGACCAGGCGGTCATGATTACCCAGGCCATGCGTCAGGCGGGGTATGCGTTGTTGATCGATGACTTTGGCACCGGGTATTCGTCGCTCTCCTACTTGCGCCGATTCGAGGCGGATGCCTTGAAAATCGATATCTCTTTCGTGCGCGACATGCTGGACAACCCCCATGATCGTGCCATCGTGCAGACCATCATCGCCATGGCCAACGCGCTGGGCATGAAAACCCTGGCCGAGGGCGTCGAGCAACAGGCTCAAGCAGAACTGCTGGCCCAGCTGGGCTGCCACCAGGCACAAGGGTTCTGGTTTGGCAGGCCATTACCCGCTGCGGAGTTTGCGGCGACCTGGCTAAGCCGCTAGAACACGCGGCACGTCATCTTGCTGTCATCATCCATGGCATACCCTACGCGCGCCATACCGCGACGAGAGGAGTTTGCCATGCGCCTGGCCCTGTTCGACCTTGATGACACCCTCCTGGATGGAGACTGCAGCGACCGCTGGAATTTATGGATGATAGAGCAAGGCTGGGTCAGCGATGCCGAAGGGTTCATGGCCCGCGCGGAAGTGATGCAGCAGGCTTATCATGCGGGCAAGCTGAAACTGGAAGAGTACCTGGCGATGACGCTGGCGCCGTTGCGTGGCCGCCGGGTCGATGACGTTCAAAAAGAAGTCGAGCGCTTCGTGGCCACCCACCTGCAGCCACGCATCTTCGAGCAGGCATGGCGCTGTCTCGATGCGCACCGACAGGCGGGCGATACGCTGGTCTTGATCTCGGCGTCGGCCTGCCATCTGGTCGCGCCCATAGCGGCCATGCTGGGGATCGACCACGTGCTGGCGGTGGAGCTGGAGCAGGACCGCTTGCCAGGCAGCGCCGTGTACACCGGGCGCAGCGTGGGGGTGCTTTCCTACCGTGGCGGCAAGGTCACGCGGCTACAGCAGTGGCTGGCGGAGCAGGGCGTCGAGGCGTGCCATACCACGTTCTATTCCGATTCCCGTAACGACCTGCCGCTGCTGCAATATGTCGATTGTGCGATTGCCGTCAACCCGGACCCGGTGCTGGCGGAGGTGGCTGGCGTCGAAGGCTGGCGACGCTTAGACTGGCGGGCCGATACCGAGCAGAGTATTTAGCTTTGTGAACCGCCAACCCACCACGCATTTGCCAGCCCATGACGCACGACCTGCCTGATTACCGTTTCATCGAACACCCCGCTGATCCTGCCCTGGTGGCTTCCGTATGAGTTCCACCGCGCTCGCCCTGGTGCTGGTCTCGGTGTGCATGCACGCCGGGTGGAACGTGCTGGGCAAGCGCAACGCGCCCTCGCTTGGGGCGTTTGCGCTGGCCTATGGCGCTGGGGGGGTGGCGCTGTTGCCGCTGCTGGTGTTAGGCCCCTCCTTGACGGCGCTGCCCAGTGCCTTCTGGGGCTGGCTGGTGCTGTCCGGGTTTTGCCAGATGCTCTATATGGGAGGACTTGCCTGGGCCTATGCCCGGGGAGAGGTGAGCGTACTTTACCCCATTGCCCGTGCCTTGCCGGTGGTGATGGTGCCACTGGTATCGATTGCCTGGCTGGGCAATCGTGGCCTTGGCCTCTGGGATGGCGTCGGCATGCTGCTGATCATGCTAGGGGCGCTGGGCTTGCCGCTCAGCCGACCCGAGGCCCGCCGTCTTGCTTCGTATCTTTCCCCCGCCATGGGCTTTGCGCTGCTGGCGGCGGTGGGCACCGTGGGGTACTCGCTGATCGACAATCAGGCCCTGGGCGTCATGCAAGGCGCTGGCCATAGCAGCCTGACGGCAGGGGCGGTCTTCATGGTTCTGCAGGCATTGATGACGCTGCTGTGGGCGCTCCCGCTGTTGGCCGTGTTGCCAGCAGAGCGCCGCCGATTGCCTGCGCTGCGACAGCAGGGGCTGACGATGCTGGTGGCCACGGGCTTGATGATGACCTGCACCTATGGGCTGGTGCTCATGGCCATGGCGCTGACCGACGAGGTCAGCTACGTGGTGGCGCTGCGCCAGCTCTCGATTCCGGTTGGTGTACTGATGGGGGTGCTGTGGCTCAAGGAGCCTGCCTCCAGCGCCAAGACGCTGAGCACGCTGGTGATGCTGCTGGGGCTGTTGATCGTGGCGCTGTAATGCTTGCTGCTAGCGCAACGCCTGCCAGACCAGGTTGAGGCCCACCACGAACATGGCCATGATCACCAGACGATAAAACAGCTTTTCATTGACACGGCTCTGCAGCCAGAGGCCGTTGCGCACCCCGATCCAGGCAACCGGTACCAGCAGCAGCGAGGCCCAGGCGCTGGTCATGTTGACCTCGCCAAGCCAAACATAAGGGCCCAGCTTGATGCTGTTGACCACGGCATAGGTCACCGTACAGGTGGCAATGAACGTCTCCTTGGAGAGCTGGCGAGGCATGAGGTACATGTTCATGGGCGGTGCCCCCGCGTGGGCGATGAAACTGGTGAAGCCGCAAACGCTGGAGGCGGGCAGTGCCCAGCGGGTGGAAATGGGCTTCTTCGCCACGGGCTTGAGCAGCATGTAGGCCGCAAAGGCCACGGAGAGAATGCCCAGCACCAAACGCACGCCCTCTTCGCTGAGACTGCCAAACAGCAGCGTGCCGACGGTAACCCCGATGAACAGGCCCGGCACGAAACGCCATACCTCCGCGCGGGAGTGCTTGCCCCACCATGCCTTGACGGCAAAGGCATCCATGACCAGCAGCAGCGGCAGCAGCAGCCCCGCCGCCTGGGTAGGGCTGATCGCCAGGGCCATCAAGGGCACCGACAGCGTGCCGAACCCGCCTGCGAATCCGCCCTTGGACACCCCGGTCAAATAGACAGAAAAGATGATCAACAGCCAGGCGATGACGGAGTAATCAGGAAGCATGGGCGCCTCGAATGCTTGGGTCGGTGATATGAAAAGCCCCGCGAAAGCGGGGCAAAAGCATACCATTAGATAAAGGTTAGCGGGCGAAGGTGCTTCCTCAGACGTGCGTCAACCATTCATGATCGGGATCATTGTGAAACTTCCATACTCGCTTGGGCCCCGCCATGACGTTCAAGTAGTACAGTGAGTAGCCATGCGCTGCGCCCACGGGGTGATAGCCTCTGGGTACCAGCACGCAGCAGCCATTTTCTACGGCCATGGTTTCATCAAGGGATCTGTCATCCGTGTAAACGCGCTGGAAAGCAAACCCTTGCTCAGGGTTAATGCGGTGATAGTACGTCTCCTCCAGCAGCGACTCGTGAGGCAAGTCATCCTCATCGTGCTTATGGGGCGGATAGCTCGACCAATTGCCTGCTGGGGTAAATACTTCAACCACCAGCAGACTGTCTGCTGGCTCACCTTCCGGCAAAATATCGTGAATATGACGTGTATTGGTTCCTTTCCCGCGAGTACTCTTCTTGATGCTGTCGGGAGAGATCAGTCTTGGGTTGTGATTGCCGTACCCCGGCGCAGCGCATACCGCTAGCTCTAAATCCGTGGTCGCTTCTACCGTGTAACTTACATGGTCTGGCAGGTAAACCGCATAGGGTGGGACCTGCTCGAAGATATCCATGCGCTTGCCGATGTCTTCAAAGCGGTGCTCGCCGCAGGTGATTGTGGCGCGCCCGGTGAGTAGCACGAGGCAGATTTCCTGAGTATTGCTGCTGGCCTCCAGGCGCTGGCCCTTGACCAGTTTGTGCACCCGAAAGCCCACGTGCGCCCAGCCAGCGGAGGACGGGGTAACGTCAATCACCGTGCCTTGGGCATCTGGCGCAGTAGGGTGTACCAGTAGAGAAGCCATAGGTTGCTCCTTCTGATGGCTAGCTGCTTTATTGGCAGGTAGCCGGTGACGAAACGCAAGACATAAGCAGACTCGATAGAGCCTGCTTAAACGGAGGTATCAAGCTGAATTTTGCGGCCTTCGCGCAGTGATCGCTCTCCCCCTCTGTCAGGATTGATGTCGTGTCCCTTGTTACACTCTCTTAAACATTCAGGGGCGTTTGGAGATCTGTATGCCTCGCTATTCCGATGAGCGACGTCAGGCCGCTGTGGCCAAGCTGTTACCGCCTTATAACCAAAGCGTAGAAGAGGTCGCCCGGCAGGAGGGTATCTCGCCAGCCACTGTTTACAAGTGGCGCAAAGAAGCTCGTGCTGAGGGACGCTGCTTGCCCGATGCAAGTGACCAGGGTACGT
>NZ_LFGT01000005.1:0-3109 GCF_002078115.1 Halomonas sp. BC2
AGCGCGACCCGCTAGGCCTCGAACGTCATCGCAATATGGATCAATGACTGCGTTGAAATAACGCTGTGGCGAAAATGGCCAAAGCCTTCCACGCTATAAGCAAGTACTTAACAAGGAGGAGCAGGACACGCTAGCGAAGCGGCACAGGTAAGTGTCATCCAAGCGTAAAGAGCATCTGCCAGTGTCGGTATTGCCGTCAACCAAGGAGTAGTTTCCGCGATGGTACGACTCGATAAGAAAGCCACCAGGCTGTATGTGCTAGATACCAACGTCCTGATTCACGACCCCGCCGCGCTCTATCATTTCGATGAGCACGATGTGGTCATCCCCATGACCGTGCTTGAAGAGCTGGACAAGCACAAGAACGGCATCCGTGAAATTGCCCGCACCGCTCGCCAGATCAGCCGCACCCTGTCAGACCTGACCAATCAGGTCACCTTCGATGAAATCCAGAAAGGCATCCCCATTCCACGTATCAGCGGGGAGTCCGGTCGGCTGCACTTTTTGTGCTACAACGACCTGAAGCCGTTCGACGCGCTGGATGACAGTCCCGACAACCGCATCCTGGCTGAGACCTGCCGCCTGCGTGACGAGCGCCCGGATGCCTCGGTGATTCTGATCACCAAGGACATCAATCTTCGCGTCAAGGCTGCCGCGCTGAAAGTGCCCGTCGAGGACTACCTCAACGACCGCGCCTTCTCCGATAGCGACGCCATGATCGAAGGGGCCAAGGTGTACGAGGCCGCAGGCCTGGGCGGTGCCTCGCTTTGGGAAAGTCTCAACGTGGAGGTCAATGTCGAGCGCGTCGCGCACCACACTTTCTACCAGCTCAGCGGCACCATGCCCCGGGACTGGCATGTCGGCATGCTGGTGTCGGATAGCGAAAACGGCGCGGAATTCGAAGCCATCGTTCGCGAGCTATCGCCCTCCTCTGCCCGCTTGCAGCTGCTCACCAACTACCGCCACCACGCGGGCGTCTGGGGAGTACACGCCCATGACAGCCGTCAGAACTTCACCCTCAACCTGCTTATGGACCCCGAGATCGACCTGGTGACCATTGCCGGTAATGCGGGCACCGGTAAAACCTTCATGACCCTGGCCGCCGCGTTTCAGCAGACCCTGGACAGCAAACACTTCGAGCGCATCGTGTTCACTCGAGCACCCATTCCCATGGGCGAAGACATCGGCTTTCTGCCGGGCACGGAAGAGGAAAAGATGTCGCCTTGGATGGGGGCCTTCCATGACAACATGGATAACCTGCTGCGCAACGAGGAGGGAGAGTCGAGCTGGGACAACGGTGCCACGCGGCAGCTGATCGGCTCGCGGGTGCAGATCCGCTCGCCCAGCTTCATGCGCGGGCGCACGCTCAACGATACGTTTCTGATCATCGACGAGGCGCAAAACTTCACGCCCAAGCAGCTCAAGTCGCTGGTGACGCGGGCAGGACGCAACACCAAGATCGTCTGCCTCGGCAACGTGGGGCAGATCGACACCCCCTATCTGACCGCCAACACCTGCGGCATGGCCGCCGTGGTGGAGCGGTTCCGGGATTGGCCCCATGCAGGTCACATAACGCTGAAAAGCGTCGAGCGTTCACGGCTGGCACTGGCAGCAGAGGAACTGCTTTGAACAGCCGCTAACGTCCCCACCCACCCTCCAACCCACGACCGCCCAGCCTGGCTGGGCGGTCGCCGCTGCTCAATCCTGCGAGTCGCGATCCTGCCAGGGGGTCTTCACGCCCACCGTATCCGCAGCAAAGGCGTCTCTTTCACCCAGCGGGCGCGGCTCGCCGGTGGTGGTGTCCTGGTAGGTCTGGCGCTCCATTTCACAGTTGATTTCGGCCCCCAGCAGCACCACGAAAGCCGACATCCAGAACCACAGCATCAGCGCCACCACGGCGCCCAGTGAACCGTAAAGTTCGCTGAAAGAGGAGAAGTAGCGCACGTAAAGCGACAACCCCCCAGACCCCAGCAGCCAAGTGGCGGTGGCCAGCAGCGTGCCGTAGCTCAGCCAGCGCCACTTGGCCGCTCGGCGGTACGGTGCAAAGCGATACAACAGCGCAATCAGCAGGCTCATCAGCACCAGCAGCGCTGGCCAGCGCAGCCACTGCAACAGCTTGTCAAAGGGAGGCTCCACCATCAGCCACTCCACCAGCATGGGCACCACGGCAATGAACCCCAGCGACACCAGCGTCATGCCGATGAGCCCGAACGTCAGCGCCACCAGCACGACCAGACGCAACAGTGCAGGCCGCTGCTCACGCTCGCCGTAAACCACGTTGAGCCCCACCACCAGCGCCGACACTCCTTTGGAAGCGATGTACATGGCCACCAGCAACCCAGCCAGGGCGGCCATGACGTTGCCACGCTGGGCACTTTCCACCACCTCCTGGGCCTGCTGGTCGATCAGGTTGGCCGCATCGGGCGGCATGAAACGGCTGATTTCATAAAGCTGCCGCCCTGCTTCTACCGGGTCGAACAGCAGCCCCCAGATGGAAATCACGGCGGCTATGGTGGGGAACAGCGCCAGCAAGGCGTAGAACGCCACGCAGGCAGCGTACATGGTCACCCGGTCTCGACGGGACGCCCTCAACACGCGCCAGCCGATATCCAGCCAGCCCAGCCGGGGTATGTCATCCGGCGTCACGGCCTGACGCCCTCGGTCTTCCTGGTATGCTTGCGACCCCGTCTGCGGCTTGCTCATGCCAGCCCCTCCCACATCAACAGTAGCGCCAGCAGCACGGCCATGGCCATCATCAACCCGCTGCCGTGCTGGCGCAGCCAGGGCTCTGCATCCAGGCTTCGCCTGAGCAGTTGCATGACAGCGCGCTCGAAAGCCAGACCGCGCGCCACCGACGCAGCTTTGACGCGCCCCAGCGTATCACTGAAGCGCTGACAGCCCTGCAGGGCATAGCCTGCCAGCGGCGCGTATAGCCACCATAGATCGCCCGCTGGCGGTGGAGAAACTTTCACACGCTGGCGCAGGGAAAGTGCTACCACCAACGCCAACAGACCCACCGGGAAAGGCCAGACGATCCCGGCCCACTCGGCCAACGGCGGCACCTCGGCACCGTGCAGCGGCAGCCACAGCGGGGTGGCCAGCGCGGCCA
>NZ_LFGT01000005.1:3482-5571 GCF_002078115.1 Halomonas sp. BC2
GGGTGGCCAGCGCGGCCACCACGGCAGCCAACCAGGCGCCCCACTGCATGGGGTGGCTGCCACCGCTCTTGCGCAGCTGCCACTGCCGCCACAGGCACACGCTTACCAGCAGCGAGGTGCCCACGGCCGCCCAGGTCAGCAACAGCACCAGCGTGGTCAGTTGGGCATCGTAAAGCACTGACTTGACTCCCCACTTGCTGACCAGCCCGGCAGCCAGGGCACCTGTCAGCGATACGCCCGGCAGCGCCATCAGTGCAAACAGCAGCGGTACACGCCAGCGGGGCATGTGTTCGCTGATGCTGGTTCCCATGAACAGCGCCCCTTTGGCCAGCGCATGATGGGCCGCAAACAGCACCAGCCCGGGCAGCAGCAGTAGCCACGCCTGAGGCACCGTCAACCCGGTGCCTACCAGCGCCGTCAGCATGCCCATCTGGCTGATACTCGAATAGGCCAGCACGGCCTTGGGGTGACGCTGCCACACACCATACAGGGCAGCCCCGAACGCGGCGGCCAGCCCCAGCGCCATCATGGCTTGGCCCAGCAGTACCAGTTCAGGCGCCAGACCCGACTCGCCCAGGGGCAGCACGTTCAGCCAGCCCAATAGCCCGGCCTTGATCATGGCACCGCTGAGCACCGCGCTGGCGGGCGCAGGGGCGACCGGGTGGGCCAGCGGGAGCCACACATGCAGCCCCACCACCCCGGCCTTTACGCCAAACCCCAGCCATAGCAGCAGTGCCATCCAGGCGCCGTGCTCCGAGCGGGCAATGGCCTCGCGAACGCCCTCCAGGGTCAAGGTGTCGATGGAGCCAGCCGCCCATAGCAGCCCCCCCAGAATCAGCCCTTCGCCCAGCACGGCGAGAATCAGGTAGGCCCGAGCCCCCAGACGCGCCTCGGCGCTGCCGCTATGCACCACCAGCGCGTAGGCGGCAAAGGTCATGAGCGCAAAGCCCAGGTAAAAGCTGGCAATGTCCTGGGAAAGGATCAGCAGGACATTGCCCAGCAGGGCCAGGGGCCACAATAGCGTCAACCGCTGCAAGCGCCGCTGAGCGTCGTCATCGCCCCCCCGAGCCAAGGCTTCCTCGGCGGCAAAGTAGCCCCGGGCATGCAGCGCTGCCAGGCTCCATAGCAGCGCGCTGAAGGCCAGCCAGGGGCGGCTCAGCGTATTCAGCTCCCACCAGCCCCCCAGCATCCAGGCTTCCAGCACCCAACGGCCTTCAGCCATATAAGCCAGCAGTAACGCAGGCCAGGCGGCGCTGACCCATAGCCACGAACAGTAGCGCCGCTGCGCTGGCGGGGTGCGGTAGGCATGCCATACCGCCCCGGCAGCCACGCACAGCGGCCAGAGCAAGGCCACGGCCAGCAGCAGTGTCGTCATCATGGTAGATACTCCCCTACCGCCACCCGCGTTGCCCAATCCAGAGGGCTAAACGGCAAGCCTGCCAGCAACCCGGCCCCCAGGCTGGCCAGCGCGGTAAACACGGCTGGCCACAACAGCCAGCCATGGGTTTCCAGGCGCCCCAGACGCTGCTCGTTGGGCCACGCACCCACCCCGTGATCGGGCCCCTGCCGGAACCAGAGCCGATGCAGGATAGGCAGAAAGTAAATGGCGTTCAGCGTGCTGCTGGCCACCAGCACCGCCACCACCCAATACATCTCGGCCTGGATGGCGCCAATGCCCAGGTACCACTTGGTGATGAACCCCGCGATGGGCGGCAGCCCGATCATGCCCAGCGCCCCCACGGTAAAGGCCAGACTGGTCAGCGGCATGCGCTTGCCAGCACCGTCCATCTCATCGATGCGATGAATGCCCAGCTCTTCGGCGTAGTTGCCCGCGCAGAAAAACAGCGTGACCTTCATCAGCCCTTGGTGGAGCAGATGGGCGAGCGCACCGATGGTGCCGAAAGGCCCAAACAGGCTGACCCCCAGAACCACATACGACACCTGACTGATGGTCGAGAAGGCCAGCCGTGGCTTGAGTTCCTGCTGGGCGATGGCCCTCAGCGAGCCATAGATGATGGTGATGGAGGCCGCGATGGCCAAGGCCGTGGTCACCCCCAGTTCGACGCTCAGCTCGATCCCGTAGAGGTCA
>NZ_LFGT01000005.1:5811-15861 GCF_002078115.1 Halomonas sp. BC2
ATGCAACAGCGCGCTCACCGGCGCAGGCGCCACCATGGCTCTGGGCAGCCAGCCGTGCAGCGGTACCATGGCCGCCTTGACCGCCAGGCCGCCGACCAGCAGCGCGAAGATCAGCGTCAGCAGGCCACGGTGGTCGGCCAGGTAAGGCGACAGACCCCGCTCGGAGGCAAAGGAGTGGTCGCCTGTCAGGCTATACAGCAGCACGACCCCCAACAGCAGCACGACACCGCCGGTCAGGGTGTAACGCAAGTACACGCGCCCTGCCGCCAGCGCCTTGGCCGTGCCCGAATGCACTACCAGCGGGTAAGTCGACAGCGTCAACAGTTCATAGAAGATCAGGAAGGTAAACAGGTTACCGGAGAGCGCAATGCCCAGCGTGCTGGCCACGCAGAGGCTGAAAAAGCCAAAGAAGCGTTTGCGGTTGGCCGCATGCTCCAGGTAGCCAATGGCATACACCGTGGTGCACAGCCAAAGCAGCGATGAGAGCCCGGCAAACATCACGCCCAGCGCATCGGCGCGCAGCACGAAATCGACGCCTTCGACAATCTGGAAGCTGAAGGTGTCCTCGTAGCCTTCCGCCACGCGCCCGACCATCAGCACGACCAGCACGATCTTGCTGACCGCCGCCAGCAGGTTGATGCCGGTACGCCAGCGCCGCGCCTCTTCGGGTAGCGCAAAAATGGCCACGGCGGCCAGCAGAGAGGTCGCCAGTGTGGTCAGCGGTAACCAGGCTGCGTTCATGCACCACCTCCTTGTAGCAGGGCCAACGGCAAGTGGGTCAACAGACCCAGCAGCAGCGCGGCCAGGGCGAGCGCCAGTGCCACCGCATCCATGCCCGGCGCCAACGGTTGGTAGTCATGGCGCGGTGCGGTTTCATCGAACGAGTAGCGGAAGACCCTGAACACGTAGGCCGCGGTCAGCAGCGTTCCCGCCAGTAATGCTGCAACGGCAAGCCACTGCTGAGTGAGCACCATGGCCTGCAGCAGCAGCCACTTGGCCGTGAAACCGCTGCTGGGTGGCAGGCCCATCAGCGTGATGGAGGCGATGCCGAAAGTCAGCAGTGAGAGCGGCAATCGGCGGCTGGTGCCCGCCAACGCCTGCAGAGCGCTCTTGCCGGTGGCCAGCAGCAAGTTGCCGGCCGCCAGGAACATCGCCGCCTTGGCCAGCGAGTGCCCCATCAGCTGTAGCCAGAACCCCTCCCAGGCCAGCGCCTGGGGTAGTGGCGAGGCTTGCGGCCCCAGCAGTAGCGGAAATGCCACCATCAAATAGCCCAGCTGGCCCACCGTGGACGAGGCAATCAGGGTTTTCAGCGACGCAGCCCGCCATGCCACCAGCCCGCCCCACAAGATGGCCGCCATTCCCAGCCAGCCCACCAGCTGCGGGGCCAGCCAGGTATCGGGCAGCAGCACGCTCCACACCATCAGCAGAATGAACAGCGAGGCCTTGATGACCAGCGCCGCGTGCAGGGCGCTCACCGGCGTCCAGGCGTTTTCGTGCACCGGGGTCAGCCAGCCATGTAGCGGAAACAGCGCCGCCTTCAGCGCCAGCCCCGCGCCTATCAGCGCCGCCGCAATCCAGCTCACCGGGCCTGGCTCGACCACCTGGGCCAGGCCCATCAGCGTCAGTTCCCCCCAGTACCCCAGCAGCAGGGCAATGCCCAGCAGGAACGCCAACGACCCCACCAACGCCAGCAGCAGGTAGCGCATACCGGCCTTGAGCGCACTGCCCTTGCCCGACAGCAGCAGCATGCCGACGGCGGCCAGCCCCATTAGCTCCAAGGCGGCGTAGAGCGTCAGCAAATCGGCCGCCATCCAGATCAACGACAGCGCGCTCACCAGAACGCCCATGAGCGGCCACAGCCAACGCCCCTGAGGGCCAAGCCGGGAAAGCGCCAGGTGCCCGGGGGTATACAGCGCGGCGGCCAACGCGACCCACTGGGTAATCAGCAGCATGAAGCCGCTCACGCCACTGAAGCGCAGCGCCAGATCCACCCCTGCCAGCTGCCACTGCCAGCGCAACACGCCCGCCTGCTGGGCATCCATGACCATCCACAGGCCTGCTACCAGCACCGGCGTACAGGCCAGCAGGACGGGCACCATGCGCGCGGGGCGCAACCAGGCCCCCAGCAGGCCTAACAGGGCAGGTAGCAGCAGAACGACCAGCAGCGCCCAGTGGGTCGACCACAACGGCTCGAAAGTGCTGTCATGCAAGCCAAAACGCCAGCTCATTGTGAAGCCTCACGGGGGGCCAGGGGGGCTGGCTGCTCATCGACCAGGGCCGACACCCCTTCCAGCTGCAGCAGATGTCGTATCAACAGCACGCCCAGCAGGGTGCCCAGCCAGGCAATCAGCAAGCCCACGCCAATCAGCGCCTGGGCATTGGGCAAGGGGCCCGCCATGCCTGCCAACAGCAGAAACACACCCGACCCCAGCACGTTGAAGGCCATCAGCCGACGCAGCCAGTGTCGATGCAGTGCAAAAGCCCCCATGGCCGCCGAGACCATGACGACCGCCGCCAGCATCAAGGGGTGTTCGCTCAACGAGTAGGCCATGTCGGGCAAGAGGTAGCGCAGCGCGGCGCCGATCATCACGCTCCACGCCAGCGCCAGCAGCCCACGACTGATGACATGCCCGGCCCCGTGCTGCACTCGGTCGTAGTGGGCAGCCTCTGGGTGAGCCGAGGGAAATGCCTTCAAGGCATAGAAGAAGCTGCCGCCGGTGAGCACGCCCCCCAGCACCAGCTCCATCAGCCCCAACCAGGGCGCCTGCCACTGCCACCAGGCCAGGCTCATCAGCAGCGTGAACAGCAAAAACAGCCGACAGGTCCGCGGCAGATGGCGGTCCAACAGACAAGCAAGCGCCACTGCCACCAGGCAAAGCGCCAGCCCAGCTTCCAATATATCCACCGACATCATGAAGTGCCTCCGCCTATCCTGTGCATTGGCCAGCGAAAAAGGAGGCCGTACTACGCGAGCCGTTCGCTCAACCACCTGCCGATATCGTTGACCTGCTGCGGGCAGAGCGCGTGGGCCATGGGATATTGACGATAGTTCACCGAGTAACCGAGCGCCTTGAGGCGCTCGGCGCCAGAGCGGCCAAGCGTTTCAGGCACGATGGGGTCAAAGTTACCATGATGCACCTCAAGGGGGATATGGCGGTTGGCCTCGGCAAGTTCAATGCTGTCGGCGGTGGCAAAGTAGGTCGACATCGCCAGCAACCCGCCCAGCGGCTGGGGGAACGAGAGAGCCGCCTGATACGCCACCGCGCCGCCTTGGGAGAAACCTGCCACGATGATCCGCTGGCTATCGATACCCTGATCGATCTGCTCCTGAATCAGCGCCTGAATACGCTCGGCGGATTTTTTCAGCTGAACTTCATCAACCCGGCGCCCCAGGTCCATGGCCAGAATGTCATACCAAGCAGGCATCACCATGCCCCCATTGATGGTCACCGGCAGGCGCGGCGCATGGGGCATGATGAAGCGCACATGGGCGCTTTCCGGCAAGGCCAGCGCAGGCACCAGCGGCTCGAAATCGTGCCCGTCGGCACCGAGTCCATGAATGATGAACACGCACGCATCGGCGGGTTGACCATGTTGCGGCTCGATAATCAGTTCGCCTGGAGCTGTCATGTCGCATTCCTTGGTGGCTGTCAAAAACGCCACCCTAGCGTAAAGCGACGCGTTGGGCGAGTCCTTCCCCACTTAAAACGGCCACACCCACGGAATCAACGTCACCGCAATGGCCCCGGTCAGCAGGTTCAAGCCACCTCCTACGCGCAGAAAGTCCCCCAGCCGATACCCCCCTGGGCCATGCACCATCAGATTGGTCTGGTAGCCAATGGGGGTCAGGAAACTGGCCGACGCAGCAAACATGACGGCCACCACGTAGGGCATGGGATTGACGCCCAGGCTCTCGGCCGCCGCCATCACCACCGGAAAGATGATCACCGCCGCCGCGTTATTGGTCACCATCTCGGTGAGCAGCGCCACCACGCAGTAGGTGCCCAACAGCAGTAGCCAGGGGTTGCCTGCCACCAGAGAGAGAATACCGCCCGCCATCACGTCGGCTGCTCCAGAGGTTTGCAGCGCCGCCCCCACGCCGAACGAGGCCGCAATGGTCAGCAGAACCTGAGTATCCATACCCCGCTTGGCCGCGCCTACCGTGCAGCAACCGGTCAGCAGCACCATGGCAGCGCCCAGCATGGCAGCATTGAGCATGCTGAGCACGCCAAAGGTCGCCAGCATCACCGCCCCCAGCAGAATCGCCCAAGCCAGCGGCGCCTTTTCATGCACCGGCCTGGCCGCACCGTTGAGTTCACTGATCAGCAGGAAATCCTTGGACTGGCGATGGCGCTCGATGAACGGCGGGCGAGCCTCGAGCAGCAGCACGTCCGCTGGCTGCAGGCGTACCTGCCCGAGGTTGCCGGTCACCCGCTCGCCGCCGCGACAAATCGCCAGCACCGCCGCCCCGTACAGAGTTCGAAAGCGTCCGTCGCGAATGCGCTGGCCAATGAACTGGCACTGACTGGAGACCACGGCTTCTACCAACCGTCGCTCCTTGAACTCCTTCTCCAGGCTGGAAGCGCCATCCCGAGAGGGAATCAGACCCCGGATCTGCTGCAGCTCCACGGCCGCCACCGACGTGCCCACGAACACCAGCCGGTCACCGCCCTTGAGCTGCTCGCCCGGCCCCACCACGCTGACCACGTTACCGTCACGCTCGATCTCGACCAGAAACAGCTCCTGAAGATGCCGCAGCCCCGCCTCCTCCACGGTGCGGTTCACCAGCACGCCGGTGGGGTCCACCTCCATTTCGATGGTAAATTCTCTGGGGTTGGCAAAGGCATTGGCGACGCCTTTACGGGCAGGCAGGATGCGCGGACCCAGCACAATCAGGTAGGTAAGCCCGGCCAGAGCCACCGGCAGGCCAACCCAGGCCAGGTCGAACAGCCCCATGGCCAGATCCGGGTAGCGCTCCACCAGCAGCCCATGCACCACCAGATTGGTGCTGGTACCGATCAGCGTGATGGTCCCGCCCAGAATGGAGGCAAAGCTCAGCGGCATCAGCAGCCGCTGGGGAGACAGCTTCAAACGGCGGCTCCAGCTCATCACCGCCGGGATATAGGTGGCCACCACCGGGGTATTGTTGAGAAAGCCGCTCAGCGACGCCACCGGCAGCAGCAGCCGGGTCAGGGCGCCCCGCTCGGTGGCTGGGCGACCCAGCACATAGCGAATGATCAAATCGATGCCGCCGGTTTCACGGATGCTGGCCACCAGCACGTACATGAACGCCACGGTGAACAGGCCGCTGTTGGAGAAGCCTCCCAGCGCCTGCTGCGGGTCGATGACCCCCAGGGTCATCAATACCACCACGGCTCCCAATAGAATGATATCGGGGCCCAGGCGCGACAGCGCCATGAGGGGGAAAATCGTCAGCACCACCCCAACGGCAATCCAGGCATCCAGCGACATAAACCCATATCCTTGATAAACGAACCTGGGGATATTGTGCCGCCTGCCCAATATTCTAAAAAGTTATTTTTAGAAACACAGTAAGAACAAAATAGAATATACCCATGAGGGGTGAGGGGTGAGGGGTGAGGCGAAAATCGCGACAAACAAAAAACCCCGCACGAAGGCGGGGTTTTTCTACAGACTGACCCGTAGGTCACCTGACAACATCATTCGTTCAGATTACAGAACTTTGATGTTGGAAGCCTGAAGGCCTTTTTTACCCTGGGTGACGTCGAAGGAAACCTTCTGGCCGTCTTGCAGAGTTTTGAAGCCGTCAGCTTGAATTTCGGAGAAGTGCGCGAACAGGTCGTCGCCATTGTCGTCCGGAGAAATGAAGCCGAAGCCTTTAGTGTCGTTAAACCACTTAACGGTACCAGTTGCCATGATCGAAATCCTCGATTTAGCTTAATGAAGAGCCGGGTAATACCCGAGTTGCAGTGGGTAGAACAAGAAACTTTCACCAGACTCAACGCGAGAGCGTTTCGATACTGCTGACTACGTTCGACTTGCTAACCAACTGCATGCAGCATGCGCTTAACGACGCTGCACGTCAACACTATGATGGAAAAAAATGTCAGTGCAATGAATTTTCTTCCAAAATCCATCCGGCGGCCTTTTCGGCGATCATCAGCGTCGGCGAATTGGTGTTGCCACTGGTGATGGTGGGCATCACTCCCGCGTCGGCCACCCGCAGTCCAGACACCCCGCGAACCCGCAATTGCGCATCCACCACGGCCATGGGGTCGTCGTCTTTTCCCATCCGCGTGGTGCCGACCGGATGGAAAATCGTCGTGCCAATATCCCCTGCCAAACGAGCCAGCTCCTCGTCGGTCTGGTACTCCACGCCCGGTTTGATCTCTTCCGGGGCGTATCTGGCAAAGGCGGGCTGCTCGGCGATGCGTCGCGTCACCCGCAGCGAATCGGCGGCCACCTTGCGGTCCTCGGGGGTGCTCAGATAGTTCGGCGCGATCGCCGGTGCCTGGCGCGGGTCGGCGCTTTTCAGGCGCACGGTGCCTCGGCTGGTAGGATTCAAGTTGCACACGCTGGCGGTGATCGCAGGGTACGGGTGCAGAGGCTGCCCAAAGGCTTCGAGACTCAACGGCTGCACGTGGTACTGGATATTGGGATACGGCTGGTCGTCGGAACTACGCGTGAACGCGCCCAACTGCGACGGCGCCATGCTCATGGGTCCCGTGCGCCGCGTGAGGTACTCCCATCCGATACCGGCTTTGCCCCATAACGTGCTGGCCATGGCGTTCAGCGTTTTGGCATTGCTGACACGATACACCGAACGTATCTGGAGGTGATCTTGCAGGTTCTCGCCCACCCCCGGCAGGTCGTGCACGACCTCGATGTCATGCTCGGCAAGGTGCTCGGCGGGACCGATGCCCGATAACTGCAGCAGGTGGGGCGAGCCAATCGCGCCGGCACACAGCACGACTTCCTTGCTGGCCTGCACGCGCAGAGTCTTGCCTGCTCGCACCACTTCGACTCCTTCGCAGCGGGGGACAGCCTGATCACGCTCGAAGCAGAGCCGGTTCACCTGGGTGGAGTGCCACAGCGTCAGGTTGTCCCGCTTCAAGGCCGTGCGCAAGAACGCCTTGGCCGTGTTCCAGCGCCAGCCGTCGCGCTGGTTGACTTCGAAATAGGCAACGCCTTCGTTACTGCCTCGATTGAAGTCTTCGGTTCGAGGAATACCGGCCTGAACGGCGGCTTCGGCAAAGTCATCCAACACCTGCCACTTCAGGCGCTGCTTCTCCACCCGCCACTCGCCGCCGTGGCCATGAAACGCGCGGTGAGTGTCATCACCGTCGCTGCCTTTATCCAATCGGTAGTGGTTTTCGTGTTTGATAAAGTCCGGCAGGCAGTTCTCCCAGCGCCAGGCATCGCTGCCGGTCACTTCCGCCCAGTGGTCGTAATCCCGCGCCTGGCCGCGCATGTAGATCATGCCGTTGATACTGGAGCAGCCCCCCAGGGTCTTGCCGCGCGGATAGATCAGCGAGCGACCGTTCAACCCCTGGTCGGGCTCCGTGCGAAACAGCCAGTCGGTGCGCGGGTTGTTGATGCAATACAGGTACCCGACGGGTATATGAATCCAGTGGTAGTTGTCTCGGCCACCGGCTTCGATCAGCAGCACCCGATTGTTCGGGTCGGCGCTCAGTCGGTTGGCCATCAGGCACCCTGCGGTGCCTGCGCCTACCACGATATAGTCAAAGCATTGCATGGCGGCATGAGCCGCCATGGGGGTAGTTGTATTGTTGGACATGCAGATGACTCCGGTGAAGAGCGGGCGTTACTTCGCCGTGGGCATCACGAATTCGGCACCGGCGTCGATGGAGTCAGACCAGCGCTGCATGATCGACTTCTGCTTGGTATAGAAGCGCACGCCCTCTTCGCCATACGCATGGGTATCGCCAAACAGCGAGCGCTTCCAGCCGCCGAAACCGTGCCACGCCATGGGCACGGGAATCGGCACGTTGATGCCGACCATGCCCACCTGGATACGGCGGCCAAACTCACGGGCAACGCTACCGCTTTCGGTGAAGCAGCTCACGCCGTTACCAAACTCATGGTCGTTGATCAGTTGAATGGCAGTGGCCACGTCCGGCACGCGCACGCACACCAGCACCGGGCCGAAGATCTCTTCTTTGTAGATCGTCATGTCGGGGGTCACGTGATCGAACAGCGTGCCGCCCATCCAGAACCCCTCGGCGCAGCCCTCTCCCGCGTTGGCGCCGTCGAATTCACGGCCATCGACGATCAGCTGTGCACCCTCGGCCACGCCCTTTTCGATGTAACCGGTAATGCGCTGATGAGCCTGGCGGGTCACGATGGGGCCCATTTCGGCATCCAGCTGCATGCCATCCTTGACCTTCAGCGCCTGGGCTCGCTCGGTGAGCATCGGCACGACTTTATCGGCAACGTCGCCCACCAGTACGGCCACGCTGATGGCCATACAGCGCTCACCGGCGCTGCCGTAGGCGGCACCGATCAGCGCATCGACGGCCTTGTCCAGATGGGCATCGGGCATCACCACCATGTGGTTCTTGGCGCCGCCCAGCGCCTGCACGCGCTTGCCGTGCTTCGCGCCGCGCTCGTAAATCAGGTTGGCAATGGGGGTGGAACCGACGAACGACAGCGCCTTCACCTCCGGATGATCGATCAGCGCTTCCACGGAGTCCTTGTCGCCCTGCACCACGTTGAACACGCCATCCGGCAGGCCCGCCTGCTGCAACAGGTCGGCAATCATCAGCGAAGCGCTGGGGTCCAGCGGGCTGGGCTTGAGAATGAACGTATTCCCGGCGGCAATCGCGATGGGGAACATCCACATGGGCACCATGGCCGGGAAGTTGAACGGGGTGATCCCGGCCACCACGCCCAGCGGCTGTCGCACGGTCCAGTTGTCGATGCCGGTACTCACCTGCTCGGTATAGTCACCCTTCAACAGCTGAGGGATGCCACAGGCAAACTCGACGATATCGATGCCACGCGCCACTTCCCCCTGGGCGTCGGTGAACACCTTGCCATGCTCTTTGGTGATCGCCTCGGCCAGCGCATCCTTGTGTGTATTGAGCAGCTCCAGAAACTTGAACATCACCCGAGCGCGGCGAATGGGGGGCGTGTCGGCCCAGGCAGGGAAGGCCGCCTGGGCCGCCTGCACGGCCGTGTCCACATCCGCCGCCGACGCCAGTGCCACGCGACCAGTGACCTGACCCGTGGCCGGGTTGAAAACGTCCTGAGCAGTACCAGAGGTGCCTTCGCTGCGCTGGCCGTTGATGAAGTGGTGAATGGCGTGAGTTGTCATTGTCGCTACCTTTATAAACATCGTTTAAGTGATGAAGAGAATCTGCCCTAGACTACCCGGCGCCACAGGCCAAGCAATTGAGTAATTTTTAACCCGGATATAAGCTCTGCTAATAACATGACAACGAAGGTCATCGACCATGCAGGAGTACGCCACGCTACGGGCCTTTGTGGCCGTTGCCCATACCGGCAGCGTGTCTCGCGCCGCTGAACAACTGCACCTCACCCAGCCTGCCGTCAGCCTAAAGTTGAAGCAGCTTCAACAACACCTTGGCCTGACGCTGTTCACCCGCCGCCCTCAGGGCTTGCGCCTCACTGCCGATGGCTATGCCCTGCTGCCCGCCGCCGAAAACGCCCTGGCCAGTGCGCTGGCATTCGAACAAAGCGCCAGTGCCCTGCACAGCACCCTGCGCGGCAAGCTGCGCATCGGCACCATCGTGGACCCTGAATTCATCCGCCTGGGCGATTTTCTGAGCCGCCTGATGGCCCGAGCGCCCCAGCTGGAAACGGAGCTGCACCACGGCATGAGCGGCAGCGTGCTGGAAGACGTGGTGCACAGCGAGCTGGATGTGGGCTTCTTTCTGGCACCGCCCGGCGAAGGCCCGGCCCATGACGCCTTGGCCTGGCGTGAGCTGACCCACTTTCATTACCACGTAGTGGCGCCCCCGGGCTGGGAGTCCAAGTTGGCCGACACCCGCTGGGAAGCGCTGGCCAGCCTCCCCTGGATCGTCA
>NZ_LFGT01000005.1:16275-21052 GCF_002078115.1 Halomonas sp. BC2
CGCCAGGAGAGCGGGCTGGCAGTGGCCGAGCACGTTCGCCTGCCCTGCGCCTTGAGCCTGATCTGGCGACAGGATCGCGCCATCGAGCCCACCATCAAGGCAGCGCTGGACACCCTGGATACCGTGTGGGCCCATCGCCCCTCCCTGGCGCCATAAAAAGCGCCAGAGGGTGGGCGGGTGAACAGACCGCGAAATTCGGGCAAATGGGGATTTTTCTACTAAAGATAGGAGATCTTTGACTGCTCCCCGCCCTGAAGGACGGGGATTCCCAATTCACCGAGAACCGGACACGGAGGCTGACTCCATGCCGCTTACGCTCTCTCCAAGGGCTAACACCGCCAGCCCGGCGGCTTTAATGTTGACCGCAGCGTTGATGTCGCGGTCGTGTTCGGCTGCACACTCGGGGCACGTCCAGGCGCGAACCTGCAGCGGTAGCGAGTCCACGACGTGGCCGCAGCCGGAGCAGCGCTTGCTGGAGGGGTACCATTGGTCGATGGCCGACAGTTGCCGGCCTGCCCAGGCGGCCTTGTACTCCAGCTGGCGGACGAACTCGCCCCAGCCCGCGTCGCTGATCGACTTGGCCAGCGAGCGGTTGCGCAGCATGTTCTTCACCCTGAGGGACTCGACGCAGATCACTTGGTTCTCGTTAATCAATCTGCGGGACAGCTTGTGCAAGTTGTCCTGGCGGCAATCGGAGATTTTGGCGTGAAGTTTCGCCACCTTCTGTCGGGCCTTGGCTCGGTTGGCCGAGCCGAGCTTTTTCTTGCTCAGTCGGCGCTGTGCCTTGGCCAGTCTGGCGGCGTATCTCGCGGTATGGCGGGGATTGCCGATTCGATGTCCGTCGCTGGTGACGAACAGGTCTTTCAGGCCGAGGTCGATACCCACCATTTTCGGGGTAACGGGCAGCGTCTCGGGATCGAACTCACACAGGCAGCTCACAAAGTAGCGGCCTGCCGAGTCCTTGGACACGGTGACGGTGCTGGGTTCGCCGGGCAGTTCACGGCTCCAGCGAATGTCCAGCGGGGTTTTGCTCTTGGCCAGATACAGCTTGCCGTCCCGGTATTTGAAGGCCGAGCGGGTGAACTCCGCCGACTGGCGGTGTCGCTTGCTCTTGAATGCCGGGTACTTGGCGCGGCCCTCGAAAAAGTTCTTGAACGCGGTCTGTTGGTGCCGAAGACATTGCTGAAGCGGCACCGAGCTGACCTCGTTGAGGAAGGCTGTCTCTTCGACCTTCTTCATCCTCGACAGCTCAGCGTTCGCGGCCACGTAGCCGATCTTCTCCCGGCGCTCGTAGAACGCATCGGTGCGGTACCGCAGCACCGAGTTGTAGACGAAACGCACGCAACCGAACGTCCGAGCCAGGAGCTGCTCCTGTTCGAGCGTCGGATAGAAGCGGTATTTGTAGGCGCGTTTTGTCATGTCTCACATAATACACCATAAACTGTAAGATAGCGACCACCTGAGAAGGAGGCAGCGAGAACAGGGTCGTCCTACGGACGACGCGCTATCCCTCCCCGTACTAGAAGTACGGGGTTTCTCGCGCAAAATCTTATGAGCAACACGATCAAGACCGTCAACGCTAAATCCGGTGATTGTGGTGCAAAGCTAACATCGCCAAGCCCATCGGCTCACGATGGGCTAACCCATAAAAACGCCGCAGTGTCGTTTTCTCGACCTGCGGCGTCTTTATGAGTGGCGCATTTTATAAAGTGGCGTCAGGCGAGTTTTTGCTGCCGACGCTGCCATAGTGTCACCAGCAACGCGACCACCAGCCAACTTACCAGCGCAGCAATCACGTCATCCAGCACGATCCCCACTCCCCCGGTAACATGTTCCGCCAGATGAATAGGCGGTGGTTTCAGGCCATCAAAGAAGCGGTAGACGCCGAACGCCAAGGCCAACACCAGCGGGTGGCGGGCAGCTTTTAGCCCCAGCACTGCCAAGGGGAAAGCCACATATTCATCGGCGACGATACTGCCATGATCCTGTCCATCAAAATGCAGGGACGCCATGTGGCACACCGGCACGGCGGCCAACAGCATCAGCGTGATGATGACCACCTGCTGACGGGTGGAGCGACCTGACAGCCACCAGGCCAACGGCAGGCCAAGCAAGGAACCAAACGTGCCTGGGGCCACGGGCATCAGCCCCAGCCCAAAACCGGTGGCTAACCACAAGTTGGCAGTGCCAACGATATCGAGCATCAGCTGGCCTGCTGGGCCTGATGTTCCAGCTCTGCCACTATATCGGGCGACAGGTTCAGGGCGCTGGCCAACTGGTCCAGCCAGGCACGTTCCATGGGGTTCTGGTCGTCGGTCACCGCCACGCTGATCAGGTACATTTCACGGGCGGCCTGGGGGGAGTCTGCTTCGCGAGCCAGTGCCCTGGCGTCCAGCGGGGCGCGCAGCTGCTGCTCTACCCAGCGGTGCATCTCTTCGTCGGCACCCAGCGCATCGATCTGCTGAGTGATCAGCGCCTGCTCCTGTTCATCGATATGGCCATCGGCGCGGGCGGCCATGATCATGGCTTGCAACAGCTCCAGGCTGCGGCGCTCCTGGTACTCACCGCTGAGTACCTCGACACGCTCCCCTTCTGACGACGCCGCCGTGGCACCGCCATTGGCCTGGGAGCGTTGCCAGGCTTTCCAGGCCAACACGCCAACCCCGGCAATGGCCCCATACTTCAGCGCTTTGCCCCCCATGCTGCGGCCTCGCTTGGAGCCAATCAGCATGCCCATGGCCCCACCACCCAGCAGGCTCTTCATGTCGAACCCGCCCGAGCTGCCGCCGGAGCGCGCCGCTTGACTGCCACTGCCGCCCAACTGCCGCGACAACCCATCCATGATGCCCTGCACGTCCATGCCACCACGGCCGCCTTTGCCACCACTGGCCTGATTCATCAACTGCTGGAGAATCTTGCTCGCATTCATCCTTGCTCCCCCTTCGGGTCATCATCGTGAATTGATCGGTTCGGTTATAAAGCATCGAACATGAACGCAACGTGAACCGCCGGGCTCGTCACCCTTCACCCTTCACCCTTCACCCTTCACCACGACCGTGCTGCCCTGACGGCTGGGCAGCACGTCGATACGAATCGGCATCTGCTCCTTGAGTTCGCTGACATGCGAAATGATGCCGATCATGCGCCCGCTCATCTGCAGCTCGCTGAGCATGGCGATGGCCTGGTCCAGCGCGTCCTGGTCGAGGCTGCCAAAGCCTTCATCTATAAATAGTGTATCCAGCTGAATACCGCCTGCATAGGCTTGCACCACATCAGAAAGCCCCAGCGCCAGCGACAGCGCAGCCATGAACGACTCGCCGCCGGAAAGCGTCGCCACCGGGCGATTCTTGCCGGTATAGGTATCGGCCACGTCCAGTTCCAGGCCGGAGGCTTTATTGCCTTTGGAAGGGTCTTCCCGACGCACCAACTGATAGCGCCCACGGCTCATGCGCACCAGGCGCGCGGAGGCTTGAATCAGCACATCGTCCAGCAGCACGCCCAGCACGAAGCGCTGCAAGCTGATGCGATTCCCGGTGCGCCCGTTGGCCACTTCGCTGAGCGTACCCCACAGTTTGTACTGCTCGTCCAGGGCCGCCTCCACATTGCGCGCCTCTGCCAACCGCTGTCGGGTGGCGGTGAGCTGGTCTACCCGTGCGCTCAGCCGCTGGTAATGCTGTCGGCACGCCTCCTCCCGGGACTTGCTGTTGTCAGCCTGGGCATCGAGGGCAGCAACGTCGGGCGGCGTCTTGCCTTCCAGCAGCGGCGCACTGGCTTCGAGCTGCCCTTCCAGCCTGGCCAGTTCCCGTTGAAAGCGCGCCACGTCGTCACTTAGCCGCTGCTGTTCGGTGGTATCCAGACGGGCGGTAATAAATGCCTGCTCATCCTCAAAGGGACTACCCTGCAGGGCCGTTTGCCACTCGGCCTCGGCCGCTTCCAGCGTCCGCTGCGCCTCGGCCTGGCGCTGGGTTGCCTGAGTGAGCGTGGTTTGCGCCTGGGTGAACGCCGTGTGGGCGGTCTGGGCCTGGCTCTGGGCGGCTTTCCAGCTCCGCTCGCAGGTGTCCATCTCAAGTTTCACGGCCGCTAACGAGGCATTCACGCTCTCCAGCGAGGCGCTATCGCCCAACTGTTCACGCAGCTTCTGGCACTGCTCACCGACGTGCTCGGCCTGTTGCTCCAGGCGCTGGGCATCTTGTTGGGCGCTCACCCATGCCTGTCGAGCGCGCTCATGGGCGCTGCGCGCCTGCTTCACCTCCTCTTGCGTGACCAGTAGCTGGGCCGTCGAGGCAGGCGCGGGATGCTCACGGCTGCCACACACCGGACAAGGCTGGCCACCTTCCAGCTGCTCAGCGAGCAGAGCTGCCTGGCCCTGGTGCCAGCGCATCTCCTGCTCGATGGCGTGCTGCTCCTGTTGGGTGGCCGCACGCTGCTTCTGCTGTGCATTTTCGCGCGCTCGGGCCACTTGCTGGGCAAGCGCTTGCTGCTGCTTCTCCAGCGTGGCCAATGCCTGACACTGATCGAGGGATTGCTCTAGCGCATAAGCCTGGCGTTGCAGGGCGGGCAGCTGTTCATATTGGGCATTGGCCGCCTCGAGCGTTTCCTGAACCTGCTGGTGAGCCGCTTGGCTCAGGGCAATGGCCTGTTCGGCGGCGGCCCACTCGCGCTGGGCCGCCGTGGCGTTTTGCTGGGCGCTTTGCCGGGCATAAAACGGTGTTGCCAGGGCCTGGGTCTGCTCATGCTGCCGCAGCTGCTGCTGGGCACGCTGCACGGCCGGCTGCTG
>NZ_LFGT01000005.1:22440-37305 GCF_002078115.1 Halomonas sp. BC2
CGCGCTGCGCACGTACTCCGGGTCGGCGTAGGGAATGCCGAAAACATCCACCGTCACGCCATTGACGGCAAGCGTCACCGGCTGATCGCAGGTGGCCAAATCGGTGAGGATGTGTAACCCGGCCTGGCGCAGGTGACGCGCCCCAAACCCGAGCCGCGCAGCGCCATCGTGGTTGCCAGAGATCATGATGACCGGCAGGCCACGTTTCTCGCACAGCTCGGCCAGTATCTCATCCAGCAGGGTCACCGCCGCTGCCGGAGGCACCGAGCGGTCGTAGATGTCACCAGCAATCAGCACCGCATCCACGCGCTCACGGTCGATGATCGTCAGCAGCTGTTGCAGGACATGACGCTGGTCGTCCAGCAGCGAGAGATTGTGAAACAGCCGACCCAAATGCCAGTCGGCGGTATGAAGTAGTCGCATGACAGGCTCGATCCAGAAAGTATGAGCGCATCATACCAACCCGATGGCCAACGACGCACAAAAGCCGAGCACAAAAAGCCCCGCACGAGGGCGGGGCCGGAGCCTGGTGGCTTCCCGCTGGCCCACCACAGGAGCCAGCGGCGACACACCGGGTTAGTTGCGGAACGCGTCCGGGTATGTGGTCAAATCCACGCCCCAGAGTACTGGCAACATGAAGTAGACCGCCGCGGCAATCAGGAACATGGAAATGATGTTCAGCCAGAAGCCGTTGCGCACCATCTCCATGATGGTGATCTTGCCCGTGGCAAAGATGATTGCGTTGGGCGGCGTGCCCACCGGCAGCATGAAGGCACAGTTGGCCGCCATGGCCGCAGGTACCATCAACACGAAGGGATGGATGTTCAACGCCAGCGCCAGCGACGCCAGTACCGGCAGAATCATCGTGGCCGTGGCCGTGTTCGAGGTGATTTCCGTGAGGAACAGCACCATGCCCGTGGCCAGCAGAATCACCAGCATGAAATTGACGCCTTCCAGAACGCTCATCTGACCGCCAATCCAGGACGCCAGGCCCGAAGAGCCGAAGCCCGCCGCGATGGCCAAACCGCCCCCGAACAGCAGCAGAATGCCCCAAGGCACGTCTTTCGCTACGCTCCAGTCCAGCAGGCAGCCGCCTTTGGAGGGCGAAGGAATCAGGAACAGCGCAATGGCCGCGGCAATCGCGATCATGGTGTCGTTGATGCCAGGAATGTTGATGATCTGCCCCTGCCACAGGAACGAGCGGGTGATCCAGAAGAATGCCGCGAACAGGAAAACGCCCAGTACGGCTTTCTCTTCGAAAGATATCTTGCCCAGCGCCTCTTTCTCCTTGCGAATCAGCGCACGGCCACCCGGCAGCTTGGCCAGCTTGATGGGATAGATGAAGCGCGTCAGCATGACCCAGCCGATGAACAGCAGGATCACCACCACGGGGAAGGCAAACATCAGCCAGCCCGCAAAGGAAATTTCGACGCCAAACAGCTCGCTGACGATAGCGGCCAGAATGATGTTGGGCGGCGTGCCGATCAAGGTGCCCAGACCGCCGATGGTGCCACCGTAACCCACACCAAAAATCAACGACTTGCTGAACTTGTCGATTTCGGCACTGTGGTCTTCCGAGCTCTTTTTCAGCTCTTCCGTTACCTGGAAGACAATGGCAGTACCAATCGGCAGCATCATCATGACCGCTGCGGTATTGGATACCCACATGGACAAGAAGCCGGTGGCCGCCATGAAGCCAAAGACGATGCTATTGATGCTGGTGCCCAAAATGGAAATGATCGACAGCGCAATGCGCTTGTGCAGATCCCATTTTTCCATGGCCAGAGCGATCATGAAGCCGCCAAGGAACAGGAAGATGATCGGGTTACCGTAGGCCGCCGTCACCGTATTGCCATCCAGGGCGCCGGTAATCGGCAGCAGGATGATGGGCAGTAACGAGGTGACCGGGATCGGAATCGCTTCGGTGATCCACCAGACGGCAACCCACAGCGTGGTAGCCAGCACCATGCGCCCTTCGAAGCTCAGGTCGGCCGGATGGAAAAACAGCAAAACAAAGGCAAAGAGAGCTGGCCCGAGTACCAGGCCAATTTTTTGCGCCGCATTGAAGGCAGGCGGACGCGGAGGCTGATTGCCTGGCTGTGCGTCAGAGGAACCACCTCGCCCAGTGCTGCCCGTGCCAGAAGTAGGCAGCGCACACATGAGGAGGTTTTTTGCTTGGTCGTGGGAATGCCAAAGGGAGTCCCAGAGCGTCATCGTGGCAGTTCTGCGCATTATGAAGTACCGCTCGCAGTCAGGGTGAACGAATGGGCGCCGTACGGGCCAACCCAAGGACAAATGTGCCAGCGCGTCTGGCTTTTTTGAGGTGCCCTTTATTCACTGCCATAAGCCATTAGTCCAGTAAATTGACGGCAATTACAACCAAAGTCTAAACACTTTGGTCGTAATTATTAGCAGTGGCTAAAATGTTGCCCGCAGAGAATCAAGGTGCTTTCAAGACAGAACACAGTGTGACAACAAGCACTGACAAAGCGCTACCGCACAGCACGCCGAGTCTCCGATGGTGGCCAATCAAGCGATGAACACAGCCTCGCAGGCCCCAGCGGCCGTCGCCTGAACCACTCTTACCCAGTTTCCTGAAAGGCTTACTTCGGCTTGCGCTCCCTGAGCGCAAGCCGTTTTTTTAGTCCAGATGCTCCAACGTGACCACGATATCCTGGCGCGAAACGTCGATGTTCCAGAAGGTATAGCTATCGTCATCCTCATCGACCAGGCGAATATCGAAGTAAGGGCTGCGATAGCCCGTCAACGTCACCCGCTGGGTATCACCATTCATCAGCACATCGCTCCCAAGCACGTCCTCTTCCCAACTGGAAGACGACGCCGGGCTCACGTACATGTAATAGATGGTGTATCCGGTACGATTGGTGATATCCACATAGTAGTCGCCTGCCATCACGAACGACGAGCCACACAGCAGCAGTAAAGAGCAGAGCCACACTTTGATACGCATGGGTAGATCCCTAGTGTTTTTTAGAGGAAACCACGGTAGCGCACCAGGCCTGCTGACGCCGAGCCCAGACGCTAGGCTTTGTACGAAAAGTCGGCGAGCGATGGCCAGACAAGGCAAAAATCGGCGAAAAGACGGAGTTTACAAGGTGTAAATGAGTACTTTGATCGGACTCGCGCACGAGCCGATTTTTAACGCCGTATGGGCGAGCGTAGGCAGTTTTCGCGCAAAGCCTAATAGCAGTATATCTCCGGCCCGCCATTTTCGAGATAGCCTTAGGCGCTTTTTTGCTGGTCCCCCACGGCCTCTTCGTAGCTGATAGAATACCGCCCCTTTCAGGCACGGGTTGGCGGCTTGCCAGCTCGCGGCTCCACCGACTACTGCACCCACTACCTGAGAGTTGCGTCATGATAGCTACCGCCACTGCCCTCTTCCGACCACTGTTACAATGGGGGCTCGTACCCCAGATCGTGATGGGGATCATTGCGGGGGTGCTGCTGGCGCTACTCGCCCCTACGGTCGCCAGCGATATTGCCCTGCTGGGCCAACTGTTCATCGCCGCCCTGCAGGCCGTCGCCCCCATTCTGGTATTCGTACTGGTCGCTGCGGCTATCGCGGCACATCGCCAAGGGCAACCTACGCACATTCGTGCGGTGCTGCTTTTATATGGATGTGGAACGCTGATCGCCGCGCTGATTGCGGTGGCCGCCAGCTTCTGGATGCCGACCGAACTGACGCTGGATGCCGGCCAGGTAGACGGCAACCCGCCCAGCGACATTTTCAGCGTACTGCGTGACTTGCTGCTGAACGCGGTCACCAACCCGGTCAGCGCGCTGATGGAAGGCAACTTCATCGCCATTCTGGCCTGGGCGATTGCGCTGGGTCTGGCGCTGCGTCAGGCGGCCGATACCACGCGCCAGGCGCTGCAAGACCTCTCCAATGCCATTACCCGCATCGTGACGCTGGTGATTCGGCTGGCCCCCATTGGCATTTTTGGCCTGGTGGCGGGTACGTTGGCTGAATCCGGTATGCAGGCGCTGCTCAACTATGCCCAATTGCTGGGGGTCATCGTGGGCTGCATGCTGTTCGTCGCCCTGGTGAGCAACCCCTTGCTGGTCTATCTGGTCACTCGCCAGAATCCTTACCCCCTGGTGTTCACCTGCCTGCGCGGCAGTGCCATCACCGCCTTCTTTACGCGCAGCTCGGCGGCCAATATCCCGGTGAACCTGGAACTGTGCCGCCGCCTCAAGCTGGATGCCGATACCTACTCCATCTCCATTCCGCTGGGCGCCACCATCAACATGTGCGGCGCCGCCATCACCATTACCGTCATTACCCTGGCCACCACCCATACGCTGGGTATTGCCGTGGACTTCCCCACTGCCCTGCTGCTGTGCGTCGTCTCGGCCCTGGCGGCCTGCGGTGTGTCTGGCGTGGCCGGTGGGTCGTTGATGCTGATTCCCATGGCGGCAAGCCTGTTCGGCATTCCTACCGAAGTGGCCATGCAGGCCGTGGCAATCGGCTTCGTCATCAGCGTGGTGCAGGACTCCACCGAGACGGCGCTCAATTCGTCCACCGACGTGCTGTTTACGGCTGCCGCCTGCCGGGCGCAAGAGGCGAAGCGCGCGTAGGCGTTTGCCAGGGGGAGTGGCGGCTGACCACAGCCACTCCCACGCACGCCCTCCCACGACGGTTACCCACGATTTTCTCTACGGCCCTCTCACACTACCCGCTGGATGTTTTCAGCAGTCTCGCCAAACGCTCACGCTCATCCTCTTCATAAAAACTCGGGTCATCAAAGAGGTCGCGCTGGGTATCATCGAAGATCATTTCCAACACCTCTGCACTACTTTGCACCATCGGCTCGAAGTGCGCCGTATGCGTGCCCCATGCCCTGACACGGCGGCGGCGATAGAGGGCATAGATACCCAACAGGGTAAAGACACAGGCAATATAGATCGGCAGGCCGTGGCTGCCGACCAGGGTCATCAGAGACCCCGCAGCCACCGGCGCCACGGCACACCCCGCGCCATGCATGACCAGCATATCCGCCGAGCCCGAGACAATTTCATCCGGGTGAAGCTGGTCAATCAACTGCGCTACCGCCAGCGGATAGAGGGAAAACGCCAAACCACCCCAGATAAAATAGAGCCCCAGCAGCACCTCGTGACTGGGTGCAAAGGGCATGGCGGCGGCGGTCAAGGCCGCCAGCAGCACCACCCAGATCATCACCTTGGGGCGATCATGCTTGTCGGAAAAGCGGCCGATGGGGATCTGTAAAAGCGCGCCGCCCATGATCGCCACACTCATGACCCAGCCAACACCGCCAATATCAAACCCCAGTTGCGTGGCGTATATCGGCGTCATCGACCAGAACGCCCCCATGGCCAGCCCGGATAACGCGGCAGAAGCCACCGCCAGCGGCGCAAAGCTCAGCAGTGCACGCAGGCTGCTTTTGGGCCGTTCGGAGATTTTGGGCTGAACGCGACGGGTCAAGGTAATGGGTAACAGCGCCCAGTTGATCAAAATAGCGATCACCACAAAGAGTAGAAACCCTTCCGGCGAAGAGAGGCGAAGCAGCTGTTGGGCGAGTGCCAAGGCACCCAGATTAACCACCATGTATACCGCAAAAATACGCCCCCGCTCATGGCTGGCGGCTTGGCTATTCAACCAGCTTTCGATCACCGTAATTAAGGTAATGAACGCAAGCCCGTAGATCACCCGCAACGGCAGCCATACCCACGGGTCGATAAACACCAGATGCAGCAGCGCCACCGATGAACAAATGGAAGCGCAGAAGCCAAAGGTACGAATGTGCCCCATACGCCGAATCAAGCGCCCGCTTACCCAGGTGCCGCAGATAAACCCGACAAAATAGCCGGACATGATGATCCCCAGCACCGCGCTGGAGAAACCTTCCGCCGTGCCTCGCAGGGTAAGCAGCGTGTTGAGCAGGCCGTTGCCCAGCAACAGCAGTGCCACACTGCGCAGTATCGATTTAACGGGATGGAGCATGGCTAATGAATACATCGCGCTTCCTCGTAGCAGACTCGCTACAGACCATGCATGAAAGATGCCACTGGAAATCTTCTCTACACATGACACGCCCCTGACAGAAGGTCATAATAATTGCCAGGCTAACGTTTCCTACTGACGGCCAAGGGAGTATGCCATCGTGAACCAGTCGATCGAGCCAGCCGATACGAGTCAGCATTCCGCCCTGCGCGCAGGCTTTCAGGGCGTTCGCGAAGCCATCCCTTTGCTGGGTGGCTATGTGCCCGTTTCGCTATCGTTTGGCCTGGTCGCAACCCAGGCGGGCTTCACGACCTGGGAAGCCGCGATCATTTCGGCCCTGATCTACGCTGGCGCCTCGCAGTTTCTGTTCGTGGGCATGATCGCGGCTGGCGCGCCGCTGTGGCTGGTGGTGGCGCTGACCCTGCTGATCAACGTGCGCCATGTGGTGTATGGGCCAAATCTGGCGCCTTTGCTACCCCGTAGCCGCCACTGGCCCTGGCTGATGCACGGCCTGACCGACCAGGTATTTGCCCTGGCGCTCACCCGCCTGCCGCAGCTCCCCGAGGCCAAGCGCTTTGCCTGGTTCGTGGGCGCGTCGCTGCTGGCCTGGGGGGTGTGGGTCCTGGGTACCATCGCCGGAGCCAGCGGTGGCGAAGCCGTCACCGCCCGCTGGCCATTGCTGGGAGAAATCATGCCCTTTGCCCTGCCTGCGCTCTTCCTCACCATGGTGGCACCGCGCTTTACCAGCAAACGCTGGGCGGCCGCCACCACTTGTACCGTGCTGGCCGCACTGGGCTTGACCCTGGCAGGCTGGAGCAATGTGGCCATTCCGCTGGCGGCGGCCTGCGGCGCCTTGTGTTTCTACATCCTGACCTTTCGCAGCCAGGAGCACACGCCATGAGCGCATCGCTGTGGGTTGCCGTGGTGATATGCGCGCTGGGCACGCTATTGATGCGGGTGGTGCCCTTCCTTTGGATGCAGCGCCGCCTGGGTAGCGACACCGGCCTCAATGCCATGCCACAGTGGCTGGTGATCCTCGGCCCGCTGATGATTGCAGGCGTGCTGGGGGTTTCCATCGTTCCCGTCAACCCCAGCCCGACCTCGTGGCTCGCCACGGCCATCGGACTGAGCGTGACGCTGCTGGTATGGCGGCGCCTGCGCTCCCTGGGCTGGCCAGTGGCGGCGGGGGTCGCGGTGTTTGGGGTGGTGGAAGTAGGACTCGCCCTCCTGGGCTAGACAGATAGCACCGTGTGGCACGCTAAGGTGCGCTAGCTGTTCTGGTCATCACAAAACGACGATGCCCTCCCGCTCGGAGCCCTGCGAAGTCCGTCTCCTTCCTCTTGCCCCCGAGTTCTGGCCAGCCACTCCCAGCAGCAGCGAGTTTTCCGTGCGGTCGGTGTGCCCGATACCGGCCATGCGGCTCTTCATCTACCCGCTATCGATGGCGCCTTTTCGATATAGGTGACCGCGGGTTGAAGCGCCCCCCCTTCGTAGCTGCACAAATGGTAATGCAGCCACCAGGAAAACCACATAAGCCACGCTCCTATCTGTCACACCCTGACCCGCAAGTCTGCAAGCTACTGATAAACCAGACTTTGCAAACTGTAGCGCCCTCGAAAATTCATTGATTTTCGATGTATCGAGCTGAAGTAGCCAGACATCATCTCGGTGATCTATGCGTTGGCAGGCCTTCCAGCACTGGTTTACAATACCTGAAATTATACTATTTTTTATAAACCAGATATTTCCCCCTAAACAGGAGAGCGGGCCATGATAGGCGAGCGACTATTGCGTGCACGCAAAGCTGCAGGCCTCTCCATGAAGGCCTTGGCGGATCAAGTGGGCGTGAGCGCCACCATGATCAACAAGTACGAAAAAGAGAAAAGCACGCCAGGGTCCAAGGTGTTGATTCAATTATCAAAAGCCTTGGGTGTACGCAGTGAGTATTTCTTCCGGCCTGTAAAGGCCCAGCTTGAAGGTGTGGAGTATCGAAAACGCGCGTCTACCCCGCAAAAGCTGTTAAATCGCATCGAAGCAGACGTACTGGACCAAGCCGAACGCTGGCAAATGCTGGCGAACTTGTACCCTCGCTTTCCTTTACCGGACTTTGCGCAACCCACAGGTTTACCGGCCCATATTGCCTCTCTCGACGAGGTAGATGCAGTGTCCTACGGGGTGCGGGATGCCTGGGCGCTGGGGCGCAATCCCATCCCAGACTTGATCGACGTATTGGAGGCACACGGCATTCTGGTGATTCTCACCGGGGTGGATGATCTGAATAAGTTCGATGGCCTTCAGGCTTCTGTGGCAGGTAAGCCGTTCATAGTCGTATCACGGCATTGGTCAGGAGACCGTCAGCGCTTTACCCTGGCTCATGAACTAGGGCATCTCATCTTGCATGGGCGGCTTGGGCAAGGCGTAGACGAGGAGAAGGCCTGCAACCGCTTTGCTTCCGCTTTTCTGCTGCCTGAACGCGGCTTGCGGCAACAACTCGGCGAGCAGCGCCATCACCTGGAAGCGCAGGAGTTGTATCTGCTGAAGCATGAGTACGGCATCAGCATGGCGGCTTGCCTTTATCGGGCTGCCGACCTGGGAATTATTGACGAGGGCTATCGCAAACGTGCCTTCATTCGTTTCCGTCAACAAGGCTGGCACAAGGTGGAGCCGGGCGAACCTTATCCTGCGGAAGAGAGCCAACTGTTTGCCCAGTTGGTTTATCGCGCCCTTGGCGAGGGGATCATCAGCGAATCCAAAGCGGCTGAATTGCTCAAGATGCCTTTGATGCAGTTCCACCGTGAGCGCAACCTGGAGCCCCTTGATGCTGTTACTGGTCAGTGATGCCAATATCTTGATCGATATTGAAGAGGGTGGGTTGCTGGAAATGGTTTTCTTGCTTCCCTATCAGTTCGTGACGCCCGATATCCTCTATTACGAAGAACTGGAAGACCAGCATGGGCACTTGCTGGAGCGGGGCTTACAGCTCTTGGAGCTATCGCCGGATTCCATGCAGTATGCTGGCGTTTTGATTGACCGCTATCGTGGGCCTAGTACTCACGACTGTTTTGCACTTGCGTTGGCCAGCCAGGAACACTGCCCACTACTGACGGGTGACCAAGCGCTCCGCAATGCGGCAATAGAGGAACAATTGGAGGTCATGGGTACGCTTTGGCTTGTCGAGGAGCTAGTCAGACAGGGGGTGATCAATGTAATGCGAGCCCATCAAGCTTATGATGCCATGCAGGCCGCTGGGCGAAGACTACCTTGGGCAGTAGCCAAAGCGAGATTGGCCAAACTATAACGCCACCTGCACCCTACGTTGTGCAGTACCGACGCAATATGCCGCAAGCCTTAAGCACCCGTATAGTTTCATAGGTCGATTAAAAGTGATTAACCAGCCCCGCTAGCCAAAGTAGCAACGCGAATATACGTAGACACTTTGTGGACACTGATAGCCGAAAACTGGCGGGCAAGATAAAAACGGCGAGAAAGCCATTGAAAAGTGGTGGGCCCAGTAGGACTTGAACCTACGACCAAGGGATTATGAGTTCTATTATAAAACAATAAGTTACTGACATGCAAGGGAAAGGAACCGTAATCGAGCGAAAGGTACAGTTCTTTAGAATCAGTAGCTTAGCGAAATTTAAGGATAGCACAAGAAGCTGGCGTGTGTACTGCTGGTGTACCTTTTCAGGTCGGCATTAGAGTGGCCTCATGGCCCCCCTTCTGTGCTATCCTGTGGTTACCATGTAACACATGAGGATGGTGTCATGAGCGATGCTACCTTCACCTTTCGGGTCGACGAAAGCCTGAAAGCAGAATTTGCCAGTGCAGCCAAGGCTCACGATCGCACCGGGGCCCAGCTTCTGCGCGACTTTATGCGCAACTATGTAGCGCAGCAGCAGGAAGTGCAGGATTATGATGCCTGGCTGAATGCCAAGGTAGAGCAATCACGGGCCTCGGCAGAAGCTGGTAATCTGATACCTGCCGCCGATGTGGAAGCCAGGTTTGCTGCCCGCCGTGCGGCTACTCGTGCTCGTCTGGCGAAGTCTAAATGATGGAGTTGGTCTGGACGCCAGAGGCGATGCAGGATCGTGACGACATTTACGAATACATAGAGCCAGAGAATCCGCTGGCAGCCTTGACGTTGGATGAACTGTTTTCAGAGAAGGCGGCACAGCTGGTAGACCACCCTGACAGCGGACGGTCTGGCCGTGCTCCTGGATCCCGAGAGCTGGTTGTTCACCCCAGCTATATGTTGGTCTATGACGTTGTGGGGATGCAGGTGCGGGTACTGAGTGTGGTGCATACGGCTCGCCAGTGGCCGCCTTCTCTTGGATAAAAGCTACAGTAATGTTCCGGATGATCAAATCACCTATAGGAGTTATCCTTTGCTATCTGTCAGGTCCCGGATGATTAATTCCTCGTTTTTTGAAGAGCTGGTTCGCACTAAAGCAATATCGACCATAAGCAAGCATCATATGGGCGAGCTAGAGAAGCTTTATATTGTCGGTAGCTGCCGAACACGCAGATCCACATCAACTGTCAAGTATGACTTGACAGTTGATCGCCCTCGAGCAGCTTACGGACCTACCACATCCATCAGCTTAGCGTAGTCTGTTACCACGTCGTACTTCACTTTATCACCGGTGACCTGCTGACTGATCTCGGCGAAGAACTTGCGAGCACATTCAATCTTGGTTTTTTCGATCTCGCGTAGTTTCATGGACGACATCGAGCCCTTGGTTTCAGCGACAAAGTAGATGTGTTTGACGTTACCTTCTCGGAATGAAATAGCCCAGTCCGGGTTGTAGTCGCCCACCGGGGTAGGAATCAGGAAGCCACGTGGCAACTTGGCATAAACCACCACCTCAGTGCTGGTATCAAGCTCGTTGACGAAGCGGCGCTCAACGTCAGAATCAGTAATGGCGTAATCGTAGACATGATTCTTCAGCTTCTGCGTAGCACGTGAGAAATCCTGCCCTGTTTGGCTAGCCATGAAGATATCCACATCATAGCGCTCATCGACTTCATCGTAAGCCAACCGCTCGATCACCATCGCGGCCTTCTGCTCGGTGATCAGCCGGGAGGCCTCGGCAATGAAGTGCTCAGGGTTTTGCCGGAACTGTTGGAACACGGCGGGTTGAATGCCTTGCAGTACTCTGGCTGCCGTCTGGCGTGTCAGTTGCGCATTTTCGGCCACCTTGCCGAGCAGGTCATAGCGCACCCGCGAGTGGATTGAATCACCATATTCCGTGGCGGTCTCTTCGACCTTAAAGCCATCGCCTTTCTTCAATTGCTCATCAGTCAGGTCATCCTGCTGGATACCCTTTTGCACGGTGTATTGAAGCGGGGTTACTCGCAGGCTCTTGTCCAGGGCTGCGATGCACTTGCGGACCAGCTCATCCGAGTCGAAGTCGACACGGTACACCGCTTTGCGATTGATCCTTTGCCACAACGCCTGGAACTCCTTTTTGTCGAAGTTGGCGTTTAGGGGGTTGGTTTTCGGCTTGCGGCCATCCTCGATTTTAGGCAACTGGGCGTCGCTGAACACGCTGTCGATCAGCGCGAAGACCTGATCCGCATAGGGTTTCAGCTCATCCGGCAAATCAGCCAAAGTGCCTTGCTCTTTTGCCTCGTGGTAAGTTGGCGCTATTTGGTCGGTTTCATCGGTGTAGTCATTTTTCACCAGGTAGCGGTATATCTGCTTGGCCATGGCGGCGGTCACGTCCACCGGGCCTTGCTCGGTGGTCAGCTGCTTGCCGGTGAAGTAGGTTTCGGTTGCCTGGCGCGGCCGTGCACTCAGAGTGTCGCTGATCTCTTGCTGTAAACCGGCGACAAAATCCTTGTAGCTCTCACTGGCAATCACGGTCAGTACGTTAATGGTGTGAACCACGGCGGGGTTATCCATACGGTCGCCGTGCTGATCCACCGCCAAGCGTAACCCGCGCCCGACTTCCTGGCGTCGTGAGATGGCGTTGTCGCTGTGTTTGAGCATGCACATGACAAAGACGTTGGGATTGTCCCAGCCCTCGCGCAGGGCCGAGTGGGAGAAGATAAATCTGACCTTTCGTTTAGCTCTGGTTTCTGCATCATCTGCTCCTGTATGGAGCGCCAAAAGGCTCTCTTTGTCCTTCAGAATCAGGTCATAAGCATCCACATCGTCAGAATCAACCGATCGCGCTCCAACTTTAGGGTCTTTCAGACGATTGGTCTTCTTATCGATGGAGAAATAACCGTTGTGTGTGGCTGCTGGGTTGATATCGTCAAGGTACTGCCGGTAGGCTTCATTATCGATTGCCAGCTCAGACAGATATTCGTCCTTCAGCTGCTCATATTCTTCTTCGAAAATTCGTGCATACTCGCCTCGCTCATCAGGCTTATCATAGTCGCGGTACTTGGCTACCTCGTCGATAAAAAACAGCGACAGCACCTTGATGCCCTGGGCAAACAACTGTTTTTCCCGATCCAGATGGGCCTTGATGGTTTCACGAATCTGAATACGTCGGATATCTCGCTCGGACACATCGCCGCTGGCTTCACCGGCCTTCAATACCAGGCCATTGGTGAACTCCACAGTGTCGGTGGTGGCGTCGATCTGACTGATGGTGAAGCCGTCACGATATTGATCCAGCTCGCCGGACTCGGCAAACAGGTCATCGCGAAACTGCAGGCGGCGTAGCTGACGCTTGATCTCACCCGACTTGAGTTTCACCTCCAGCTCGATACGGGCAACTGGCGCCTGCCTGGATATATCGATGCCTTCCAGATACAGATAAGCATTGGTGCCAGCCAGCCCCCGCGTCTGGATGCCACGCACGGCGATCTTCTTGACCAGCTTCTGGTTGTAGGCATCCAGCGCATCCAGGCGGTGAATACGGTTGTGCTGGGTTCGGTGAGTGGCCGAATACCGCAGAATCATCAGCGGCTTGAACCGGGGCAAAGCTTCCATGGTGGCTTTGCCTTCCATCTTCTGCGGTTCATCCAGAATCAGGATGGGGCGGTTGGCGGCGATCACATCGATGGGCTTGCGCGACTGAAAGTCATCCAGCTCGTCGTAGATACGCCGGTTGTCGGCTCCCCTAGCGTTGAAGGCCTGGATATTCATCACCATCACATTGATGCCGGCATCCGACGAGAAGCTCTCCAACTCATGCAGGCGCTTGGAGTTGTAGATGAAGAATCGCGCCTTCTTGCCATAGCTCTCGGTAAAGTGCTCAGCCGTGATCTGTAGTGACTTGTACACCCCTTCACGGATGGCAATGGACGGCACCATGATGATGAACTTGCTCCAGCCATAGCGCTTGTTCATCTCAAAGATCGTCTTGATGTAGCAGTAGGTCTTACCGGTGCCGGTCTCCATCTCTACGTCGAGGTGGATGCGCGTAGCCGCCAGAGCGTCCTTTTTATAAGCCGCCTTGACGGGCACCCGATTGCCCTTGTTGTCGTAGGTCGTGAACTCGGTCAGCGACGTTGCAACTGGCAGGTTTTGGCGTCGTTGGACCGTCTGGATGTTTTCCAACACCTGAGCTTCGCTGAGCACCAGATCAGCGTTTCTGAAGCCATCTTCGTCGAAGGCGCTGGCTTGGGAGTGCTGCCCCGGATCGATCCGGTAGGTCAAACCGTCGAGCAGGGGCTGACCGGCAAAGCAGTCGACCACGGACTCCACGGCGTGGGTCTGGTAGGCCTGGGTTTTAAACTTCAGCTTCATGGCATTCTCTTTCTGCATTCTTTCTGCAAGGCTTTCTGCACGCCGTCGCGCAGAAAGCATCTGATCTTCTATAACAAGCTCATGGCATCAATTGCAGCAACTCACAAGTTTTCCCTGTGAGTTGCTAATGGACCAATCGCTAAGCAATCGCTACCATCACAGGGAGCGCACTTCAGTGCTGGGCGACAATTGGCGGAAGATCTGCTCGACGTTGATTTTTACTGCATCAGAGACAAAGCCATTGTCGCGGAACACCACGCGCAGAGGTTCATGCTTGGCCAATTCCTTGACCAGCTCTTCGGTAATGCCCGTGTCAAAGCAGGCGACCAGAGCGTTGTCATCGACGAAGAACACGGTTTTGTCTTGCAGGGTTTCGCGGCGAATCGGCAGAGTCAGATCCACGCCCCAGTCCACCAGCACCTGGAACAGCAGATCTTCCGGTGTGCGATCCGGTTTGACGTTGTCCACAGCATCCAACAGGTCACCCTGGGACAGTTGATCGGGGCGGTAGTAGATGTCCTTCATATTTGAGGTGTCTAACCGAAGAACACGAAATCCGGGGGATTTGCCTCCATCCTTTTGTAGTTCACTAATTACATTCACTAAGCGCACACGACCCATGTCAAAGATGGTTTTCATCCCAGGCTCAGGGGTACGCAGCGGCTCCGCTATCTGCACGCTAATAAATCGTCTGTTTCCGCTATCAATACGGTTTTGTTCAAGCACTGCATGTGCAGTTGGGGCGCTGCCACTGAAAAAATCCATGATTATTGCGTGCTCATCAGGCTTGGTTGCCAGCTGCACGATTCTTTGCAGCAACGCCACAGGCTTAACCGAATTGAGTACGTTTTCAGTATTTTCAAAAGGCACATATTTGAGCAGGGTTTTCTTGGCATCCTGAGTGTGGCCGACATCTGCATAGAACCATAGAGTCTGAGGCGTGCGGCCGGATGAAACTTCTGATAGGAATTTTTTTACCGCCGGTGAGTTGTTGCCTTCCTTTCCCCACCATATACGGTTATCAGCATCTAGCTCCGAAAACTTTTCCTTGCTAATGCGCCAGTATGTTCCTGTGGGTGGTCCGTCTATTTTTCGACCAGATGGCGAGACAATGGGGTAGATTCCAGCGTCGTAAGGGTTACGAGCAGTCATGTTCTCAGCTTTCCAAGGCCCC
>NZ_LFGT01000005.1:38973-54400 GCF_002078115.1 Halomonas sp. BC2
CCCCCTTGGATCATTGTCAGGGTTTTTATATCTGGCCTCCATTTCTTCAGTTCTTGGAAGCGCATTGGGGGTCCAGTTCTCTTTATTCTTTGCAAAAACCAGAATAAAGTCATGGTCCTCAGAAAACCATTTGGCAGAATTTTTAGGTGCATATACTTTCTGCCAGATAATCGTAGCAACGAAATTTGATTCCCCAAAAACTTCATTGCCCAGCTTGCGCAGGTTATCGACCTCATTATCATCAATTGAGATAAAAACGACACCGTCGTCGGCCAACAGGTTTTTGGCCAGTCGCAACCTCGGGTAAAGCATGGAAAGCCAGTCTGAGTGGAAGCGGCCATTCGCTTCTGTATTAGCTAATAAGCGACTGCCCTCTGAACTCCGCTGCCCAGAAGCATCAAAGTATTCTTCAGTTGTTTTTGAGTAATCATCGTCATAGATGAAATCTCTGCCGGTATTATAGGGTGGGTCAATGTAAATCAGTTTTACCTGGCCGAGGAAAGACTCTTGGAGCGCCTTCAGTGCTTCAAGGTTATCGCCTTCAATCAGTAGGTTATCTGCGTTATCAAAGTCAATGCTCTCATCCCATACAGGACGCAGGGTCTTCAAACAAGGCTTATTGGCTGAAACCAATGCCTCCCGCTTCCCTGGCCAATCCAACCGATACCGCTCCTGTGGTCCCTCGACAATCGAGTCACTCAGTTCCTGCCGTAATTGATCGAAATCCACCGCCAGGCGTATTTTCCCCGTCGTCTCATCCCTAGCTTCGGTCACACAGCCCGGGAACAACTCCCGGATCTTGGCGATATTCTCCTGACTCAGATCGGGGCTGTGCATTTTCAGTTTTTCCATCATCTTTCTCTCAATGACTCTGTGTGGCAGCCTGCTGTTGTGTCAGCCGCTGCAGCTCCTGTTTGGCATCGCGCAGCTCGGCATTGATGGCTACGCGCTTGTTGAATTGTTTCTCGCGGCCCAGCCGCGTTTTGATCCGTTCGACTTGTTTCTGCTGGCTGGCGATGGCCTCGGCAAGCTCAATACGCTGTTCCAGTGTCAACCGCCCGGTTTGCAGTCCTTGCGCGCCCACCATATAGGGCGCTGCTGTGACATCGCTAAGGTGTGGTGTTTTTTCATCCCTCAGCCCTCCGCCTTCATCCTTCCCAAAAATCAGGGGGCTGAGTAATTGCTCATAAAGCCCGGCCATATCCAGTGCCACCGGAAGCTGCTGGCGTGGCGAGGTCTCTGGCTGCCAGTCCGTTTCGAAGTAGCTTCCCATGACCCAGCGGCTACTGTCCGCGGCACTTTTTGGGTTCTGCGCGGGTCGCTTATAAGCTGCAACCAGTTTTATACGTCCACCCTGTACCAGCTCAAAGATCAGCGAAAATGGAATGGCACGGTCGATGGCCTTGAGTACGTCCTGGTCCAGACTAGCCCCCTTGAGGTTGAGGCGAAACACCTGGATTTCTGCCACTGCAGGCGTGGCTGGCAGATTGACCGTTTCCGGGGCCAGTTTGTAGGCCCAGTTGATCTGCTCTACCTGCAGGACAAAGCGTTCCTTGAGGGCGGCACTGACGGCAGCATGCTCGTATATCTTGCTCTTGGGCACCACCCGGCCAAAGGCCGCCTGTTTCGGCCAGGCGAATAATAAGGCTGAGGGCTGAGGGATGAAGGATGATGTCATCCAGTCCTCCGCTGTTTGGTTTTTTTGGCGCAGGTGACAAGTATGGCCGTGAGCTCGTTGGCTTCGGCCATAAGATCGCTGAGTCTCTCTTTGGAAACGATACTGCTTTCCACCAGCAGTTCCAGCCAATAGGTGGTTTCTTCGAGTTCCTGCAAACCGCCTTCTATCTTGCTGATAAACTCGGCATCCGAGCGCGCACGACAGGCTTCTCGGTAATGTGCACCGACAGACGTACCCGAACGCAACACCTGCTTCCCCATCACCTGCGCTTCAGTTGTCTTGGGCAAGGCTCCATACAATCGCACTACCCGCAACGCAAATGCCTTGGTCCGCTCCCGCAAGTCGCTCACCGGTTTTTCATCCCTCATCCTTCAGCCCTCTCCTTCATCCTTCATCCTTCATCCTTCATAATTACCAAAAACGCAATCAGCTCAAAATCACCCAGTCCCTGTATCGTGGTGGTCAGTGCAGTGGTCCGGCCGCCGCCAAACAGGCTGTCGATGTCCTTTTCTTCCTTCACCTCAATCATGCTGCGAATGGCCTGGCTGAGCAGGTCGGAGTAGGGCTGCATATTGCGCCCGTCCTGGGTCCGCTCATTGAACAGCTGGCACAGGGCGCGGATGGGTTCATCCTCGCCCTTGCAACTACTGCGGATCAGGTCGAGCAAGCGCTTGACCTCGGTATGGTCGGCAATGACTTCACCATCAGTGCCGATATACACCAGGTAGTAGGGGTGCAGGCGGTTCTGCTGGTTGACGTTGACGCTGTCGTGGATGTTTTTCAGGGCGAAAATAACGCCAGGCAGTAGGCCGACGTCTGGTTGCGCTGGAACGATGGCGTGCATGCCGAAGGGCACGTTATCCAGCTCGCCGTTGGCTTTCACATAGTTCAGCAGGTCCATACGGAAGTCGTTCAGACCCAGGTCGGTAATCGAGATGCCGGCCTTGACGTCTTCCAGCTCAATGACTTCATCCTGCAGACGTTTGAGCTGCTCCTTGCGGTAGGCAATGTCACTGGACTTGGCGGTGAGCACGTTGTCATCACCGGTGGCAGTGACATCGGCGATTACCATGCGGTTTTCTACCCGCTCCTTGAGGTTGATGTATTCATCCAGGCTGATGTCCGGCCAGTAGTTGACCAGCTGGATCTGCTGGTTGGGCGATCCGATACGGTCGATACGTCCGAAACGCTGGATGATGCGCACGGGGTTCCAGTGAATGTCGTAGTTGATCAGGTAGTCGCAGTCCTGCAGGTTCTGGCCCTCGGAGATACAGTCGGTGCCAATCAGGATATCCAGCTCGCTGGGCTCATCCGGTAACGCTATCGCCTTTTCCTTGGAGCGGGGCGAGAACAGGGTCAGCAGACTCTGAAAGTCATAGCCTTTGCGCAACGTCGACTTGGGTGCGTCAGAGCCAGTCACCTTGCCGACATGCAACCCACGCTTCAACGCCATCGGGGCAAGGTTGTCATACAAGTAATTGGCCGTATCGGCAAAAGCAGTGAAGATCAGCACCTTGCGGTTACCGGGGTTCAGCGGCTGGTCGATCTTGTCGTTGATCAGTTTGAGCAGGTGTTGCAGCTTGCTGTCATCCGCTGGAGCTACCTGGCGCATGGACTCCAACAGGTTGTCGATCAAGGCCAGGTCTGCTGCCAGGTCGTGACGCCAGGAAGGCAGGTCCATATCCGCCAGGCTGATCTGGACTTTTTTGCCTACGGTAAATTCGTCCAGACCCGAGAACTCTTCATCATCGCTATCAAAGGTCCCGAGATCATCCAGATAATCACCTACCTGATCGGCTTTGCCGCTGGGCTCGAAGGCGTCGATTGCTTCCAGCGTGCGAGTAATGTTGCCGCTGAGCGACGCCAGTGTCAGGCGGAAAGCGGCCACGGAGCTTTCCAGACGTTTGAGCAGGTTGGTGGTCATCAGGGCCTGCAGGCTGCGCTCACGGTCGGCCTGGCGCAGCTTGCCTTTGCCACCTTCTACCTGGGTATCGTACAGCTCTTCGTACTTGCGCAACCGGCTGGGCAGGATGTAACTGATGGGGGCGTAGACCGAGAGCTTAAGCACCGATAACTGGCTGAATATCTCGTTGAGATCGGCCACATCCTGACGTTCAGTAATCGGGCAATGGAACGACAGCGGCTTGCGGCGCTCGGGGAAGTGACCAATGTCGGTGGTGTCGTAAAAGGTCTGGATATGCTTACGCGAGCGGGCAATGGTGACAGAGTCCAGCAGCTCGAAGAAGTCGAAGTCCAGGGCTTTGAGGATGGACGCCGCTGTGCGCTGTTCCGGGGGCAAGTCTGACCAGGTATTGAAGGCCTTCTGTGCCCGGCGGAAAATCTCTTCTACGCTGGTGTTGGTTTTCAGGTGCTTGCCCAGGGCATCGGACTCCCCCTCGTAGGCCAGCGCCAACTGATTGCGCAGATCGACAAAGCGGTTATTGACCGGCGTGGCAGACAGCATCAGCACCTTGGTTTTGACCCCGGCGCGGATAACCTTGTTCATCAGCTTCTGGTAACGGGTTTCGCGGTCCTTGTAGACGTCGTTGTTGCGAAAGTTGTGGGACTCGTCGATTACCACCAGGTCATAGTTGCCCCAATTGACCCGGTTCAAGGGCATGCCAAAGGACTCGCCCGAGGTGCGGGACAGATCCGTGTGGCAGAGCACGTCATAGTTGAAGCGGTCTTTGGCGAAAATATTGGTGGTCAGGTTGCTGTTGTAGTTGCGCCAGTTATCCGCCAGCTTCTTCGGGCATAGCACCAGGACTGACTTGTTACGCAGCTCGTAATACTTGACCACGGCCAGGGCAGTGAAGGTTTTGCCGAGGCCTACGCTATCGGCCAGGATGCAGCCGTTATAAGTTTCCAGCTTGTTGATGATGCCGGTGGCGGCGTCCTTCTGGTAGTTGAACAGCTTGTTCCACACCAGCGTATCGCGATAGCCAGTGAGGTCATTTGGCAGCACGTCTTCGTCAACATCTTCCAAAAAGTCCCGGAAGATGTTGTAGAGCATGATGAAGTAGATGCGCTCGGGGGAGTTCTCCTGATAGACCGACTCGATATGGTCGCAAATTGCAGCGGTAACGTCCTCCACCTTCTCCGGATCGTCCCAGATCTGGTCGAACAGTTGCAGGTACATCTGCGCATGGGCTGGCTCGTCCATGCGATTGACGAAGTTCGAGACCGCATTGCCTTGCTGGTAACCAAGATCTACAGCAGTGAAGCCATTGACCGGCATATAGGCAGTCGCCTGGTCACGGTTGGCAACATGCACAAAGGGCTGCATGGGGGCCTTGGTCTTGTTAGACCGGAACCTGGCCTTTTGGCGTATCCATTGCGCGCATTCGCGTGCGACCGCCCGCTGAGTTAGCTTGTTGCGAAGCTGAATCTCAAATTCGGTGCCATATAGCCCACTTTCGCGCTGGGACTTCGGGATGAAGAACTCCCGGCGCTCTTTTTTCAAGCGGTCCGTGACTTCGTTGGGTACGAAGGTAGGGGCGGTGAAGATGAACTGCAGGCTCTCCACCCCAGTCAGCTCTTTTTTCAGCGCTTCGAAGGCATAGATGGAGAAGCAGGAGGCGGCGATCTTCAGCCTGGCACCTGGGGTGACGGTCGCTTTGAGGTCGTCGCCCAAGAGACGGTTGATGTTGTCGATCATTTCCACTGTCTTCACCGTATGGGTCGATTTCGAGACATCGGCGACTATTCGTCACGCCCACTAACGCACTAAATATTCATTTCCGTTAGACAGTAATAAAAATGAGAGAAGATATAAATAGAAGGGAGCCAAAACATGGCAAAAGGAGCCAGAAATCAATAAATCACTATCGAGGAAAAGCAAAACCTTTAGAAATGGTGGGCCCAGTAGGACTTGAACCTACGACCAAGGGATTATGAGTTTGCCGCCAAAGCTCTATGCCTAGAAAAATCAAGCGTAGGCGAACGTAATCCAAACAAGCACAAAGCACTTGTGCGTCAGTAGTTTAGCGCAGTTTGGAGAAATAGGACAGATCTAATGAATGTACCCCTACTGTACCGTCCGGTTGTCCCTCTCACGATAGCTTGCCAGCCGCTTATGGACAGTCTACCATCGATGTAGCAACATACCTACACAGGTGATTCATGTAGGAGGTGTTGCTATGACCATCACGACCCTATCCAGTCGAGAGCTTAACCAAGACGTTACCCGCGCAAAGAAGGCAACCAAGAGCGGTCCCGTATTCATCACGGATCGCGGCAAGCCTGCTCATGTGCTGTTGAGCATTGAGGAATACCAGCGGCTTACAAGGCAACGTCGCAACATTGCTGACTCTCTGGGCATGCCAGACGTTGCGGACATCGAGTTTGAACCGCCGCGTGTGACCATCGGCACCCAGCCGGCTGATTTATCATGATGTTCGTTCTCGACACCAACGTAGTGTCCGAACTGCGAAAGGTTCGAGCAGGCAAAGCTGATCCAAACGTTTCGGCATGGACTGAAAGCGTTGATGCCGCCGAGCTTTTTGTGTCCGCCATCACCATCATGGAGCTGGAGCTGGGCGTGTTGTCGATTGAGCGCAAGGACGCCACGCAAGGGGCCGTGCTGCGCTCGTGGCTAGAGCAACACGTACTGCCGGAGTTCTCAGGGCGAACATTGCCAGTTGATACAGCCGTGGCACAACGCTGCGCCCGGCTGCACGTCCCCGACAAGCGGGGCGAGCGTGACGCGCTCATCGCGGCAACGGCCCTTGTACATGGTATGACGGTAGTCACTCGCAATGTGGCCGATTTCGAGCCTACAGGAGTAACCATCCTCAATCCGTGGGAGGCGCTGCAATGAAAGAGCGAATACATGACGATGCTATTGTCCAGCCGGACGAGCGCATCAAGCTTGGTTCATTGTTGCAGTCAATTGCCCGCGAAGCGGGAGGGCTGACCGACGCTGAAGCGGAGTATTTTGACCAGCTCCGCGACGAGACGCCGGCCGAACCGATGAGATTCGAATGTCAGTGGGAGGCCTAGACGTGTCGAGCAAGTTCCTTCCATCGGTTGATCACCCAACCAAAGTATCAACGGCGATGTGCGCCACTATCTTCGAAGAGCTGGATTCCGCTTTGGCGCTCATGCACTCAGTTCGCGGTGAGCTCAACCCATTGCAGCGCCAATTGATTGGCCGCTTCATCGCAGCATGTAAGGTTTTCGGGCGCGACATGCTGGCGGCTGACGGGAACCACGATGCACTGCATGAGATGTTTGGCTTCCCGGCTGCCTGCCAGTCCGGCAACCTAGCCGATACTCAAGCGACAGGCTACGCATTAATCGACGACGTTTGTGCCGGAGTTTGCGCGGACTTGGAACGGGTAGGCACGGATGTTCAAGGCGAGCTGCTCGAAGGGGTGGTCGACGTGATGTCGAATATCCGAGTCTCACAAGGGGCGGAATCGCCGGAAAGTGAGGCACTCGATGCGATGGCCACGTCCGTGCGCCACTTGGCGCACCAGGTTGCCGCACTCTTCGAAGCACAGCCGTATGCACTACGTCGTCACCAGTTCGCCTACCAAGCTAGTCTTGAGACAACGGATGGCGATCCCGACGCCATCAGTGTGAGCGTCGAAAAATTCATGCAGAGCGTAAAGCCGCCAGTGAAAGGCCCCACCCTATACGAACGTTTGAGGCCCTACGTCCCACAGCTCCTACAGCTCCGCGAACAGGGGTACACCTATGCACAGTGCGCGCAGTTTTTGCGCGAGAACGGCATCAGTACTTACCCTGGCGCGGTCAGCAATGTTCTTTTCGAAGCTCGGAGTAAGGCGCAGCGATGAGATATGCTCGGGAGAGCTACGTAGAATGTGCTGCTGTCGGCGAAATGAGCTAGAGGCTCGTGGTGAATGCGGATATGGGTGGCGATGTTGTGAAGAAGCAAGTCGCGCTGCCTGGTCAGGGCAAGCGTGGTGGGGTTAGAAACATCGTCGCTACGAAAATGGTAGGGCGCTGGTTCTTCCTCTAAGGCTTCAGCAAGAACGAGCGATCCAACATCGACAAGGAGGAACTGAAGGTACTCCAGGAAGTGGCAAAGGATCTGCTTGGCTTTGATGACCGGCAGCTGGCCATTGCGCTGGCTGCCGGTGAATAGGTATGGAGAAATTAGCAGAAGATCTCCTCCAAGTCTTTCCCCACCACGAACCCACCCCGCTCATTCGAGCGGAGTGGGTTCGCAATACAGAGGTTAATAGGCAACAGTCTTTGTTAGCAAAATCACTCGCTATCGCTATTCATCCCACTATCGCTTGGGCGTAATACCTTGGGGTTGGAGTTCCCCCATACCGTATAAAGATCGGCTAATAGTGCGTCGTTGAGCTCCTCAAGCTCTTCAATGGTAATACGCTCCTCACCTTGAAGTCCGTAGAGCACCACCTCATCACCAGGAGACACGCCTTCTAAATCGGTAACGTCCACCATGGTCGTGTTCATTGACACTTTACCTAATACCGGCACCCGCTCACCGTTAATCAGCACAAAGGCAGCATCGGTAAACACACGCCGGTAACCATCAGAGTAGCCAACGGGTAAATTGGCCAGCAGGCTATCACGCTCTAACACCCTTACATGGTCATACCCCACGCCGCTGCCCTGAGCATAATCATTCACCGATGCAACACGCGTTCGGAAAGACATCACTGGCTTAAATTGCTCATAATGCGGCAAATCACCGTACAACAGGCCACCCGGCCTTACCATATCCAGCCGCGCCTCGGGCACTTCCATGGTGGCAAACGAGTTAGCCGCATGAAGAATTAATCCATCACGATCCAGATTAGCGGCCTCGATTAGCCAAGCACTCTGCTCATGGAAAAGCTCCAGCCCTTGGCGAACAAACTCCTCCTCTTCAAAGGCAAAGTGGGTCATGATGCCTACCAGCTCCAACGACGCTAACTCTTGAAGCTCTAAGGCTTCCTGGCGCCCTGATTCGCTCTCAAGTGCCATGCCATTACGCCCCATGCCCCCAGCATTTAGGCCTAAATGGTAGCGCAGCGTAACACCCGCTTCAGCCGCGTCCTCTGAAGCCTGCCGTGCAGCAGTTATGTCACCGAATAGCTCTTCCATCTCGTAATCAAATGCACCACGAATCTCTGCAGGTGTGGCATTGCGTACCCGCATTAATCGTCCCTCGAAGCCGCTTGCCCTAACCACGCGAGCTTCCTCATTGCTCGCCACACCAATGCAGGGAATACCTAACGCAATGACAGAAGGCATCAAGTTAGCAATGCCATGGCCATAAGCATCCGCTTTCATGATGGCGCAGAGCTCCGCTTCTTCCCCCAGTAACTCCTGAACACCACGAACGTTACCTTCGAAAGCAGATTGAGAGATCTCTACCCAGGCATTGGCGCTAATGTGCTCCGGGCTATCAACAAGCAGAGCCTGATCGCTAAGCAGCGGGGCCGCATAGCTTGTGCCAGTAACAGCAGCAGCGATGGCAGCAGCTATCAGGGTTAGTGGATATTTCATTATCAAATCCTTGATTAGTTTTCATTATTAGGAACCCGCTCAGCCTCCTCCCCAACGGATTCTTTACTCTATTGACCTTATAGTAGCTTTAAGCGTATATCGCCGCAGCATCTGCATTGACTTGTGGCCACTGATCGCGGCGACCTCTTGGTCAGACAGCCCCGCCTCCACCAGCCGGCTGACGGCCTCGTGGCGCAGATCATGAAAGCGGAAGTCATCGAGCCCTGCCTTCTTCTTCGCCTGGTTCCAGAGCTTGGTGTAGGCATAGGGGCCGCGCTTGCCGTCCCTGCCAGGCTCACCGAAGAACACCAAGCCACAGTCGAGCGGCCGCACCGGGTTGTTCAACGCCTGCTTGAACACCTCGGTAGCCGCTTGGGTCAGCGGTACCAAGCGGGCTTCGTTGTTCTTGGTGCCTGTGAGGCGCACCACGCGGCGTTTCACGTCGACCTGGGAGCGAGTGAGGGTCAGGATCTCCGACGAGCGCATGCCCGTCTCCAGGGCGATTCTGGCGATCCACGCCAGCATAGGGTTGCTGTGCTGTCGAAGCACGGCGAACAGGCGCTTTTCCTCGTCGACACTTAGGCGACGGTTGCGCCCCTCTCCTGGGCTGGGCTTGCGGATATTTTGAACCGGGTTGTAAGCCAGGCCCAGCCCCCACTCCTGGATAGCCACTGTGTAGAGATGGCCAAGCAGGGCCAGCTCCAGGCACACGGTATTGGGGCTGATAGGCTGCCCCCGTCGCCCCAGGGTATTGAGCCGCGTGTCGCGGTAGTTGGCGATCAACTCCGGCGTGAGGGCTGCGAGGGAGTATTTGCCAAGATGCTCGACCAGCGTGTTGGCCTTCTGGCGTTCACTTTTCTGAGTGCTGGGCTTCTTGGTGGGGGTGACATCAGCCAGGTAGCGCTTGAGGGCGGCCTCGAGCGTCATGCGCTCCGAGGCGCTGCGCTGGATATAGACACCGCGCACCATTTCGTCTTCGGTGCGGCGTGCCCAGTCCTGGGCATCGCGCTTCGTGCGGAAAGTCTTGGCAGTAGTTGGCCAGCCTGTCTTGCGGATGACGGCTTTCCAGCTACCAGAGGGGGTCTTGACGATGGTGGCCACGAAAATCTCCAGGGGGCTGAAGGATCGGCAGTGTACCGAAACTGTACCCTTGGACTAGGGGACTCACCAGAGACAATTGCTAAGTTACTGATTTTAATGGTGGGCCCAGTAGGACTTGAACCTACGACCAAGGGATTATGAGTCCCCTGCTCTAACCAACTGAGCTATAGGCCCGAAAAGCGTGCATATCATAGCGAATGTGTGGGGGCACGGCTACCCCTTGGGGCGCTATCTTGTGGTGGGGCGGCACTTTTTCGGGCAGGCTGCGATACCGGACGCGATGCGGTTGCCCGCGGGCCTTCGGGCACTAATCGGCGCGGCCGGGGTCTGCTGATGACTGCTTCTATGGAGACACGCTGTGAAAGCCTTGATTGCTCTTTTTCCGCTGCTGCTAGCGCTGCCCGTTCAGGCCGACTGGCAGTTGGACCCTGCCCAATCGCAGGTGCGGGCGTCCATTACCCAGTTGGACGGTAGCGCGCCGCAAACTCATCATCATCACGTGAGCAATTTGCAGGGCGATATCTCCCCCGATGGCACGCTGCGCCTGCCGCTCCGGCTGAGCCAGACCGACGTGTTGCAACGTTTGGGTGACCTGCCGCCGTGGGTGGGCCTGCTGACCAATACGCCGCTGGTGACGCTGGTGGCGCAGATGCCACCCGAGCGCCTGGACCGCCTGGACATGGGCGAGGAGCTGGTGGAAACCCTGACTTTTCGAGTCCAAACCGACCGGCTGACCCAGGAGGAAGCGGTGCCGCTGCGCTTTACCCGCGTCGGGCTGAACGAAGTGCGTGTCACCCATGCCGAACCGATGGCGCTGGATGGCAATGCCCTGATGGCCAACAGCACGCTGCGAACGGTGCTTTCCCTGCTGGGCTATCAGCAGATCGATGAGCATGTGCCGGTGACCCTGAACGCGCTGTTGGTGAACCGCTAAACGCCAGGCGACGCCCATGGGGCGGCGCTTGAGTACGTGGCACGTGAAGGCCTAACGGCCCAGCACTTCCACATCGCCCGCCTGGGCGGCTCCGGTTTGTACCCGCCACTGGGCGGCGTAGTGGCCATCGGCCTGTAGCAGGCTGGCATGGCTGCCGCGCTCCGCTACCTGGCCTTTCTCGATCACGACGATTTCATCGGCATGCACGATGGTCGACAGCCGGTGGGCAATCATGATCACCGTACGCCCGTGGGCAATGCGCTTCAGCGAGCGCTGGATCGCCGCTTCGGTTTCGTTGTCCACGGCGCTGGTGGCTTCGTCCAGCACCAGAATGGGCGGGTTCTTGAGCAGCGCCCGGGCCAGGGAAAGGCGCTGGCGTTGGCCGCCGGAAAGGCGCACGCCCCGCTCCCCCACCGGGGTGTCCAGCCCCTGGGGCAGCGTCTCGATAAAGCTCCAGGCTTCTGCGGTTTTGGCAGCTTCGATGATGGCGGCTTCGTCGGCATCGGGCATGCCGTAGGCGATGTTGTCGCGAATACTGCCCTCGAACAGGTACACGTCCTGGCTGACCAGGCCGATAGCCTGCCGCAGCGAATGCATGCTGACCTCGGTAATGGGCTGGCCATCGACCAGCACGCGGCCACTGGCTGGGTCGTAGAAGCGCAGCAGCAGCTTGATCAACGTCGACTTACCCGACCCCGTGGCCCCCACCAGGGCCAGCGTGGTGCCCGCCGGAACGTGCAGGTCTACCCCGTTCACGCCTACCTGGCTGGCCTCGTACTGGAAGCTCACCGCTTCGAAACGTACCTCGCCTTTCACCGGTGCGGCCAATGCCTGGGTGCTGTCGTCTTTCACCGTGATGGGGACTTCCAGCAAGTCCAGGATACGCTTGGTGCTGGCCATGGCGCGCTCGAACAGGTCGATGACCTGGGCCAGCCCGGTCAGTGGCCAGAGCAGGCGCTGGGTCAGGAACACCAGCACGCCGTAGGCGCCTACGTTGAGGCTGCCGTTGAGCGCCATCATGCCGCCCACGGTGAAGGTGGCCAAAAAGCCCGCCAGAATGGCCATGCGGATGACCGGAATAAACGCCGAACTGACCCTGATCGCCTGACGGTTGGCATCTACATAGGCTTCACTGGCGCTGCGCAGGCGTTCGGCCTCACGGGCTTCACTGGTGAAGCTCTTGATGGTGGCAATGCCGCTCAGGTTGTTGGAGAGCCGGCTGGAAAGGTCGCCCACTTTCTCACGCACCTCGCTGTAGAGCGGCCCCGCCTTGCGCTGGAAGAAGAACGCTCCCCAGATGATCAGCGGGATGGGCGTGAAGGCCAGCAGCGCAATCAGCGGGGAAAGCACGAAGAACACGGCCCCCACCGCCACCACGGTCACTCCCACCTGAATCAGCGCGTTGGCGCCGCCGTCCAGGAAGCGCTCCAGCTGGTTGACGTCATCGTTCATGGTGGCCACCAGTTGGCCTGAACTCTTCGATTCGAAAAACGCCATGTCGAGTCGCTGGGCGTGCTCATAGGCATCCTGGCGCAGGTCGGCCTGGAGCCGCTGGGCCAGGTTGCGCCACAGCACCTGGTACAGGTACTCGAATAGCGACTCCCCCGCCCAGATAAAGAAGGTCAGCACCGCGAGGATGGCGATCTGCTCGTGCGGGGTTTCGAACCCCAGGCGGGCCACGAAGCTGTTCTCCTGGTTGACCACCACATCGATGGCGACACCGATGAGAATTTCCGGGGCAATATCGAACAGCTTGTTGATGATGGAGCAGATCGTGGCAGCGGTAATCCGCCGACGATACCCCTTGGCGTAGCGCAGCAGCCTGACCAACGCCTGAAAACTTTGGTTGGCAGAACTGGCGGATGAACTGGGCGTTGAAGCGGCCACGAGGGTTCCTTTTAGCGTGTTGTCATGTATTTTTGGCTTGGAACCCCTGCGCGGGGCTCCGCTCATTCAGAACGTTCGGCGCGGCGCACGTTGGCGAGCAGCGGGCTGCCGGTATCCGGGTCCAGCAACAACGTGCATTCTACCTGATAGAGCGCGCGCACCAAGGCTGGCGTCACCACATCGGCTGGCGCACCTTGAGCGACGATCTGGCCATCGCGCATGGCAATCAGGTGGTCGGCGTAGCGGCAGGCGCTGGCCAGGTCGTGCAGCACCATCACCACGGTGCGGCCATGGCAGGCCAGCGTGCGCACCAGCTCGAAGACTTCGATCTGGTGGCCCAGGTCTAACGCAGAGGTGGGCTCGTCCAGCAGCAGCAGCGGCGTTTGCTGGGCAATGGTCATGGCGATCCAGGCGCGCTGGCGCTGCCCGCCCGAGAGGGCTTCCAGCGGCCGGTCGGCCAGCGCTTCCAGGCCTGCGGCGGTCAGCGCGTGCTGCACGACCTGCTGGTCTTCCGCCGACCACTGGCGTAGCCACCCCTGGTGGGGCTGGCGGCCAAAGCGAATCAGCTCGGTGACGGTGAGCCCTTCGGGGGCCACGGCTTCCTGAGGCAGCAGCGCCAGTTGGGTGGCGAGCTGGCGCGTGGGCAGGCGCTGAATGTCGTGGCCATCGAGCAGTACGGCGCCGCCGTCGGGCTTGTGCAGCCGGGCAAGCCCCGAGAGCAGCGTGGATTTACCACAGCCATTGGGGCCAACGATGGCCGTTACCTTGCCGCTGGGCAGCTCGACGCCCAACTCCTTGATCACCTGGCGTTGGCCATAACTCATGCTGAGCGCGTCGGTGGCCAGGGTGGGTAAACCGGGGGCAGTGCTCATGGGCGACTCCGCTGCGGGCGCATTAAAATCCATAATAACCAGGGGCCACCGACCACGGCCGTGACGATGCCCACCGGAATCTCGATGGGCGCAAACAGGGTTCGCCCGGCCAGGTCGGCCAGCACCATCACCAGCGCCCCGGCCAGGGTGGCGGCCATAATCGGCACATGGCGAGCGCTGGAGAGTGAGCGAGCGATTTCAGGCCCAATCAGCGCCACCATGCCCACCGGCCCCGCCACGGCAACGGCGAAGGCGGTCAACACCACCGAGAGCATCAGCACCTGAAAGCGGCGGGCGGTGACGCTGACCCCCAGGCCGCTGGCCGTGGCGTCCTTGAAGCGCAGCACGGTCAGGGAGCGGGCCAGCGCCATGGCCGCCACCAGGCCCAGCAGCAGCCCCACGCCCAACAGTTGAACGCTGCCGCTGGGCCGTGCATTGAGCGAGCCGACCGTCCACGGGTAAGCGGCGTTGGCGGTGTCGATGGCGACCCGCGCCAGCAGCAGTTGAGTAATGGCGCCAAACACGGCCCCTACCCCAATTCCGGCCACGATGAACCGATAGCCCTGAGTACCGCTACCCGCCGCCAGGCCGAACGTCAGCACGGCCGCCGTGGTGGCCCCGGCCAGCGCCATGGCAGGCGGGGCAATGCCCACCCCCAACCCACCACCGAGGCCACGGCAAAGGCAGTGGCGCCGTTGTCGATCCCGATAATGCCCGGCGTGGCCAGGCGGTTGCGGGCCAGGGTCTGCATCAGCACCCGGCCAGGGCGAAGGCAGCCCCGGTATAGCACGCCGCCAGCAGGCGCGGCAGGCGCAGCTCGCGCACCATGAAGGTGGCCATCATCTCCCCCTGCCCGGCCAGCGCCGCCAGCACTGCACGAGGAGCCAGCGCCACGTTGCCCAGGCCCAAATAAAGTAGGCTGGCGGCCATCAGCGCCAGCAGCAACCCCGCATTCACCGCCACGGCACGCTTCTCCAGCAACACATGGTAGCGCCCTGCCGTGCTCTGCAAACGCCAATAGCCCGCCGGGGTAGCAGCGGGCGTGGCCAAGGGGGCGGGGGTCGTCATCGGCCACATCGGCCTTGCACCCAACGTCGATTTTGCCGTCATTTTCATAGCGTCAGCGTCCAGGCAAGCAGCGGGCTTGCACAGCATGAAGATAGGGTCACAGCATGGGTAAACGGCGAGCGCGCACCACGGCAATCAGCACCGGTGCGCCACACAGCGCCGTGAGCACGCCCAGCGGCAGTTCGGAAGGCGCCACGATGACCCGGGAGATGATATCGGCGGTGAGTACGATCAACGGGCCTATCGGCAGGCAGAACCAGAGCGTGCGGCGAATGTCCGGCCCGGCAATGGCGCGGGCCACGAACGGCACCACCAGCCCGACGAAGGCAATCGGCCCGGCAATGGCCGTGGCCGCCCCCACCAGCAGCGCCACACAGCCAATCGCCAGCCAGCGAATCA
>NZ_LFGT01000005.1:55296-60689 GCF_002078115.1 Halomonas sp. BC2
CAGGGCAACCCCTACGGTCAGGCCAATCAGGGTGCGGGGGGCGCGCAGCTCCTGCACCACGAACAGCGCTTCGCTGTCGTCCACGCCTTGCAGCAGCCCCAATACGCGCGCAGGGCCCACCTGGCCCGCGCCAATCACAAGGCTAACGACACACACCGCCAGCAAGGCGGTGAGCAGTATCAGCATCCAGGTCGTTGCGGAGCAGCGCCGGGCGGCGCTGCTCCCTATAAAAGCAGCAAACATCACGGCAACAACGCGTTCTCGATGTCATCCAGGATGGCCTGGGCCGCCAGCGGGCCGTTGGCGCTGCTCCAGAGCTGGCCGTTGACCGGCACGACCCGGTCGTTTTCGACGACGTTCAAGCGTGTAAATGCCGGGCTCTGGCGGGCGGCATCCAGCGCGGCCTGGCCATCGGCGTTGAGGGTCGCCAGAAACAGCCAGTCACCGTCTACCTGAGACAGGTTTTCCAGGCTGAGTACGTCGCTGTGGGCGCTATCTGGCTTGATCAGCCCGGCGTCCTGCACCTCCAGGCCCACGCTATCCAGCAGGCCCGTGGCAATCAGGTCCTTCGACATCACCATGGGGCCGCTGGGCATCCAACGGGCCAGCACGACCGTGCCGCCTACTCCAGCTTCAGCAATGGCACTGCTCAGCTCTGCGGCGCGCTGCTCCACGGCGGCAATGGCCTCGTCGATCTGCGCTTCGCGGTTGAGCGCCTGGCCATACAGGCGGGCTTCGGCTTCCCAGTTATCGGCCGCCAGCGGCTGGGTGTGAGGCACGATGGTAGGCGCAATACGCGACAGCAGCTGGTACTGGGCCTCGGGAAGCTGCGGTGCCGCCAGAATCAGATCAGGCTGCTGCGCCAGCACGGCTTCGATGTTGATCTCGCGCACGACGCCGACGATGGCCGGGCGCTCTTCGCCCAGGTAGGCTTCCACATACTCTGCCACGTTGTCACCGCCCCGGGTGGTCACGGCGCCCACTGGCAGAAGGCCTGCGGCCAGCGAGGCATCCAGCGCCCCCTCGTAAAGGGTGACCACACGCTCGGGGTGGTCGTTGACCTCGACCTCGCCATAAGCGGTCTCCAGGGTGCGCGCCTGAGCAGCGCTGGCGATCAGGCTGCCGACCATCAACCCCACGACTGCTCTACCCGCTAACCCGATCACACCACGCTGCAACGTACGGCCCATGAAAGCCTCTCCCGATTGAGTGTTGGAAAGATAGTAACGATTCTCAACAGCACTTGCACCCTTATTTACGCGAATGCGCCGTTGCATATCTTGCAACGCTTGAAGGCGACTCGGGGCCGTTTCGGTTCATGCAACGCACCGTTCGATGAAACAGCCTCGCGCATGGGAACTTTTCTTCTTAGAATCACAACCTCTTTTGATAATCAGTTTCATTAGCAAATAAGTTTCATCTCAGGGGATCACCATGCCACGCTTTACACGCTCTGCACTGGCCAGCGCCATTGCTGTCAGCATGACCGCCACCGCCGTCAATGCTCAGGAAACTGCCCAGCTCAACAACATGGTCGTGACGGCGGCCGGTTATGAGCAAACGCTCAATAACGCGCCCGCGAGTATTTCCGTGGTGACCCGTGAAGAGCTGGAGCAGAAGCAGTTTTCCAACATTGCCGAAGCCATCGCTGACGTACCGGGGGTAGATGTACGCGCAGGCACGGGCAAGACCGGCGGGCTGAATATTTCCATTCGTGGCATGCCCAGCAGCTATACCCTGATCCTCATCGACGGCCGCCGCCAAAACGCCTCTGGCGATGTGACCCCGAACGGTTTTGGTGAAACCTCTACCAGCTTCATCCCCCCGCTTTCTGCCATCGAACGTATCGAGGTGATTCGTGGGCCGATGTCCACGCTTTACGGCTCCGATGCCATGGGCGGCGTGATCAACATCATCACGCACCGCGTTGGCCAGGATTGGGCAGGCTCGGTGTCGGTGGAAAACTCCTTCCAACAGAACCGCGACGAGGGCAACAGCTCCGCCATCAACCTCTATGCTTCTGGCCCCTTGGTGGAAGACACCGTGGGCCTGCAGCTGCGCGGCCGCCTGTTTGACCGCGACAGCTCCGAGCGCATGATCGAGAACAGCTCAGGTCGCGACCCGCGCCCCTCGGAAGCGCGCATTTACTCCATCGGCGGGCGCATCAACGTCACGCCGGATGAAACGAACGAATTCTGGCTGGATGCCGAGCGCTCCCGCCAGACCTACGACAACAGCGACAGCCGCCTGGGCAATCTGGACACCCCCGCGCGGGTGTTTGGTTATGAAGACGAAATGCGCTTCAACCGCGATCAGGTCGCCATTGGCCATACCGGACGTTTCGAAGCGGGCACCTGGGAAAGCAGCATCAGCCATAGCGAAACCGAAACCCTGGGCCGCACCCTGCCAGCAGGCAATGCCCCCGACTACGGCTACGTGGCACAAGGCGGCGAACCCCGCCTGCTGGAAAACCGCGATATCGTGGTCGACAGCAAGTTCGTGGCCCCGCTGGGTGACCACATGGTGACCGTCGGCGGCCAGTACATCGACGCCCGCCTGGAAGACGGTACGGCAGGCAACGAGCGTTTCGAGCAGAACAGCTGGGCTGCCTTTGTGGAAGACGAGTGGCTGCTGCGCGATGATCTGGCGCTGACCCTGGGTGGCCGCTACGAAAACCACGACGCCTTTGGCGGGCACTTCAGCCCACGCGGCTACCTGGTATGGAACACCACGCCCCACTGGACGCTGAAAGGTGGTGTCAGCCAAGGCTACAAGACGCCCACGCTGAACCAGCTGCATGATGGCGTCAATGGGTTTGGCGGCCAAGGGGCAACGGTCAATATCGGCACCCCGGACCTGGAGCCGGAAAAAAGCACCAACTATGAAATTGGCGCCATCTACGACGACCAGGAGCGCTTCTCTGCCGGGGCAACGCTGTTCTTCACCCAGTTCCGCGATCGTATTGCCGACGCAGACGATATCCCCAACTGCCAGTTCATCGACAGCAATGGCAATACGCCCTATGCAGGGCTGGCCAACTGCTTGAGCGTGGGCAACTTTACCCAGCAGGAGAGCTTCGGGCAGTTGACCAATATCGACCGCGCCGAGACCCGCGGCGTCGAGCTGAGCGCCAACTATCAGATAGCCCCGGACTGGCGTGTCAGCGGCGGCTATACCTTCACCGACTCCGAGATCACCTCCGGTGACAACGAAGGGATGATTCTGACCAATACGCCGAAGCACAAGCTGACTGCCGACCTCACCTGGCAGATCAACGACCGCTGGAGCACCACGCTGGAAGGCGAGTACTACTCTTCTCGCGAGCGCTTCTCGGCAGGCCTGCCCACGTCGGGTGAAACGCTCTCACTGTATCAACAGCTAGGCAACAAGCTGGACGGGTATGAGCTGTTCAACCTGCGCAGCACCTACCGCTTCTCCGACAGCGTGCGGCTGACCGGCGCGGTCCAGAACCTGCTGGACAAGGACTTCACCGCCTACGACACCTTCGAGCACAACGGTGACACCTACGCAGCCTACCGCTACACCCAAACCGGCCGCTCCACTGACGGTGTTGCGCTGAACGGTCGCAGCTTCTGGTTGTCTGCTACTTACGAGTTCTGATCGTAGGTCGCCTACGACCCTTACTGTTTCAATGCTGAATTGATGCCCTGGCCTGGTGCCAGGGCTTTTTTTATCCGCAGCTGAGAAGACCTTTTCCAAACCTCAAATACAAACACAAATATAAATTATTTTCATTCATCAAAATAAATGGCACACTATTCGCTCCATGACTCAGCTCGGTGGCCGTGCCATGTACGATTTCGATGAACTTGCCGCATTTGCCGATGTGATGTCGACGGGTAGCCTGACCCGCAGCGCCCAGAAGCTGAGGCTGGCCAAGTCCACCCTGAGCCGTCGCATCAGCCAACTGGAAGCCCGCCTGAATCAGCCGCTGCTGCGGCGCCAGGCCAATCGCTTGATCCCGACCGAAGCGGGGCTGCTGTTCCACAGCTACTGCAACGAGCTGCTGGCCATGGCAGCCCATAGCCAGGAGGCGCTGGCCGAGCTGCGTGAAGAGATCAGCGGCAAGGTCACCCTGGAAGTGCATGGCGCCCTGGCCCGGGGCTGGATGGCGGGGGTCGTGGATGCCTTTCTGACGCGTTACCCCAAAGTGGAGCTGACCCTGCACACCCGCGAAACGCCGCCCAGCAAGATGCACAGCAACAGCGTGCATATCTGGTTGGGAGCCAATCACGAATGTGGGCTCAATCAGGAGCGGCTGGGATATCTTTCGCGGGGCTTGTATGCCAACCCAGGCTATCTGAAACAGGCAGGCCGCCCACAGCACCCCAGCGAACTTGGCGAGCACGCCTGGATCGACCTGCTGGATACGGCTTCCAACGGGCTGCTGCTGCATCATTCAGAACATCCCGACTACCTGTTCGATGCGCCCCGCTCGCGATTACGCGTCGATCTCACGGTACTGCACATCGATGCCATTGCTTATGGCCAGGGCATTGGCCTGCTGCCCCACTGGGTAGTGGCACGGCGCGAAACGCATCATCCCGGGGATCTGGTGCGCTGCCTACCAGGCTGGGAGCCTGCGGCCCTGCCCATCACCATGCTATACGCCTACGGGCAGCACTCCCGGCGAGTCAACGCCCTGCTGGAGTTTCTGCGCGAACAGGTCCCAGCCGAGTGGCAAACCACTCGCCCACGGGTCAATGCCTGACACTCCGCTACCCTGCTTGCCTGAGGGGTGCATTATTACCGACAATAGAGCGCTAAACCCCGTCAAGGAACGTTGATGCTCGCCGAACTGTTCGCCGTCATGGCCCCTGTACTGGCAGGCGCCGGACTTGGCTATGCCTGGGTACGCCTTGGGCACCCCTACCCCGTCGATTTCATTACGCGTCTGGTCTTCAACATCGGCACCCCGGCGCTGGTACTCGCATCGCTGTCCGGGGCCAATATCGATGCGGGGACCTTTGGCCATGTCATGCTGGCCACTGCGCTGGTCATCCTGACCATGGGGGCCGCCAGCTTTCTGGTGGCCAGGCTGCTGGGCCACCACTGGCGGGTGGTCATCGCCCCCATGATGTACCCCAATACGGGCAACATGGGGCTGCCGGTGGTGCTGTATGCCTTCGGTAGCGCCGGGTTTGCCTACGGCATCACGGTCATGGTGACCGTCTCGCTGTTTCAGTTCACCCTGGGGGCAGTACTGGATGCCAAGGGCAATCCGCTCAAGACGCTGGTCAAGACACCGACCGTGTATGCCATCGTCATCGCCATGGCGCTGCTGCTCACCGATACCCCTCTGCCTCCTTGGCTGGCCAATACCGTCGACCTGATGTCGGGCTTCACGGTGCCGCTGATGCTGATTACCCTAG
>NZ_LFGT01000005.1:61878-66222 GCF_002078115.1 Halomonas sp. BC2
AATATTCGGGCTAGGGGTTTCACTGGCCAGCATCCAGGTCAAGAGCCTGCGCTCCGGCGTGGGTTTCAGCCTCATCCGCATCCCGCTGGCCGCCGTAACGGCCTGGTTCATCGCCGCCTGGCTGGGGCTGCCACCGCTGGCCCAAAGCATTCTCGTGGTGCAGATGTGCATGCCGGTGGCCGTGTTCAATTACCTGTTTGCCCAGCGCGCCCAGCGCGAGCCCGCTTATGTGGCCAGCCTGGTCTTTTGCTCTACGCTGCTGGCGTTGATCTACCTGCCGCTGCTGCTGGCACTACTGATGTAGGATGGGGAACCCCACCCCCATGTCGCAGTCACTGCTAGACTGAACCGACCCACCTAGCCAACGTGACCGGAGAATCGACCATGTCCGAACGTCAGCCCGCTGTGTTGAACGTCTTCCCGCTTACTGCCTCCACGCCAGCCAAGGGACGCCCTGCTGGCTGGCTCGCGATCGCCGCGAGTGGGCTGCTGTTGACTAGCGTCGCGCAGGCCGAAATCGTGCACCAAGGGCTTGAAACCGAACACTTTCCGGTATCCATCGAGAGGGTAGCCAGCGGTTTCGAACACCCCTGGGCGGTGGCGTTTCTGCCCGATGGGCGCTACCTGGTCAGCGAGCGTAACGGCCAGCTCAACCTGGTCGACCCCAATAGCGGAGAGTCACGCGTGCTGGAGGGCATGCCCGAGGTGAACCACCATGGGCAAGGCGGCCTGCTGGATGTGGTGCTGCACCCAGCGTTTGGGGACGGCGAACATGACTGGATCTATTTCACCTGGAGCAAACCGGAAGGCAGCCAGAGCCGTGCCGCGCTTTCCCGAGTGAAGTGGCAGGAAGACGCACTGGGCGAGGTGGAGCATCTATTCGAGCAGGACCGCGCCTCCGCCCCCGGCAGGCACTACGGTTCACGGATCGCCTGGCTGACGGATGGCACGCTGCTGATGAGCATTGGCGACCGTGGCAATGAGCCGCCACGCGCCCAGGCCAGCGACGACCACGCAGGTACCACCCTGCGCCTGACCGCCACCGGCTCGGCCCCCGAGGACAACCCGTTCGTCGATGACGACTCGACGCTGGACGAAATCTATACCCAGGGCAACCGCAACATCCAGGGCATGACCGTGCTCAGCAACGGTGAAGCCTGGGCCACTGAACACGGGCCGCGGACCGGTGACGAGCTGAACCTGCTTCAGCCAGGCAACAACTATGGCTGGCCCGAAGTGAGCCTGGGCAATGACTACGCCACCAATGAACCGATCGGCGTGGAGTCGAAGCCAGGCATGGAGGACCCCGTGTATCGGTTCGATGGACGGTTTGCCCCCTCGGGCCTGGCAGAAGTCACCAGCGAGGCCTTTGGCCCTTGGCAGGGCAGCCTGCTGGCGGGCGGACTGGCCAGCGAGCAGCTGTTGCTGCTGACCCTCGAAGAGGGCCAGGTCGGCCAGCAAGAGCAGATACTGGATGGCGAAGTGGGCCGCATTCGCGATGTACGCCAGGGGCCCGACGATGCGATCTACCTGCTCTCCGACGGTGCCCAGGGCAGCCTCTACCGGCTGACCCCCAGCCCGCGTTGATACCTCTACTCACTGACCACCACGGATAGACGATGCGCCTACGTAACTTGATCATTCTCACGGTGATTGTGCCGCTTTTCATTGTGCTGGTGGTATTCAGCCTCGTGGCCATCAAGTCGCTGGAGGATAACGTACGCTCCAAGCTGCAAACCGAGGTGGAGATCATCACCAGGGCGCTGAGCACGTCGCTGAGTTACGCGGTGGCCCGCGACAGCGCCACCCCTCTGGAGGAGGCCCTGCAGTCGGCCTTCTCGTTTCACCGTATCTACGGTGCCTATGTGTTCGACACCCATGGACGCGAAGTATACGGCCTGGGGCTGGGCAAGGACCTGTTCACCCCTGAAGAGATCCGGAAAGTCATCGAACGCGATGACCTCTACAGCAACTATCGCCAGCAGGAGGGCTGGACCTACTACTCGGCACTGATCCCGCTGCGCACCCAGGATGGCAGCGTGCAGGGCGTGTTGCAGGTCAACCGCCTGAATACCGGCATCGAAAACTATACCGGCTTCATCAGCATCGTGGCCGTGCTGGTCTTCGTCATCGGTGCGGCGGGCATCGTGTTCAGCATCTGGTGGGGCTTCCGGCGTTACATCGAGCGCCCCCTGAACCGGCTGCTGCACGTCATGCTGCTGGTAGAGGACGGCGACCGCAGCCAACGGGCCACCGCGGATGGCCCTACCGAATACCGTCGGCTGGCCTCAGGCCTGAACGGCATGCTGGACGCCATGGCCGAGAAGGACCGCGATATCGAGGATCGTCAGCGCCGCGAGATCGAGCTGGAAAAACGCCTGCGCAAATCCAAGAAGCTGGCCGAGCTGGGCGTACTGGCAGCAGGGGTCGCCCATGAAATCGGTGCCCCGCTCACCGTCATCAACGGCCAGGCCCAGCGCCTGGCACGCCGGGACACCATCGGCGAGGATGAGCGCGCCCGGCTGGGCAGAATACGCGGCGAAGTGGAGCGTATCGTCGAAATCGTGCGCCAATTGATGGAATTGGGCCGACAACATAACGTAGAGAAAGGAAATCAGGCGCTCGACCAGCTTATCCTGAGTGCCAGCGAGCTGGTCGAGGAAGAGCTGGAGCCAAGAAATATTCGCCTGGATATTGATCTTCCGACACCGACCCCCCATTTACTGGTCAATGGCCAGCAGATCATCCAGGTGCTGACCAACCTGTTTCGCAATGCAGCGCAAGCGCCCGACGTGAACCATATTCGTGTCCGCGCCGAGGCCCATGAGGAAGAGCTGACGCTATGGGTAGAGGATAACGGGCCAGGCATACCGCCCTCCCATCACCATCAGGTATTCGACCCCTTTTTCACCACCAAGCCGGTGGGGCAAGGCAGTGGCCTGGGGCTGTCCATGGTACACCGCATTATCAACGACCACGGCGGGACGATTGGCGTTTTTGACAGCACCCTGGGCGGTGCTGGCTTCGAGATCACGCTGCCCCTTTGTGAAACCGCATCCGCTTGAGGACAACGTTTGTGACCCATCAGGAACACCTGTTACCGCTTTTGGTGGTGGAAGATGACGCCGCTATACGTGAGTTATTGGAAGAGGAGCTTCACGACGCGGGTTATGAAACCGTCGGCGTTGCCAGCGCCGAAGAAGCCATTGCGCTACTTAGCCATACCCCGGTGGCGATGATGATCACCGATGTACGACTGCCGGGCATGACCGGCATTCAACTCTTGCAGCAGCTTCGCCAAAGCGGCAGCGAGCTGGGTATCATCGTGATTACCGCGTTTGGCACCATCGACCAGGCCGTGGAAGCCCTGAAGCTGGGGGCCGACGATTTTCTGACCAAGCCGCTGGATCTGGATGCAATTCGCGAAGCGGTGTTTCGCGTGCTGGAGCGCCAGCGCCTCTCACTGTCCCACGATACCGAGCTGAGCCACTTCCATGGCATCGTGGGCAAAAGCCCGGCCATGCAGTCGCTGTTCCACGATGCCTCGCGGCTGGCCAAAAGCGACGCTCCCATTCTCATTCTGGGTGAAAGCGGCACCGGCAAGGAGCTGTTGGCGCGGGCCATTCATCAGGAGAGCAGCCGCCACGACGCCCCTTTTGTGCCCGTCAACTGCGCCAGCATTCCCGCCGACCTGATGGAAAGCGAGTTTTTCGGCCATGTCAAAGGCGCCTTTACCGGCGCCAACGAAGCCCGCAAGGGCCTGTTCCAGAGCGCCCAGGGGGGCAGCCTGTTCCTGGATGAAATTGGTGAAATGCCGATCAATCTGCAGGCCAAACTGCTGCGGGCCCTGCAGGAGAAGACCGTTCGCCCGGTGGGCGGGGAGCGCGAGGAACCGGTGGACGTGCGCATCATTGCGGCCACCCACCGCAACCTGGAAAAGGAGATCGAGCAGGAGAACTTCCGCAGCGACTTGTTTTATCGCCTGGAAACCTTCTCGCTGCGTATTCCCCCCCTGCGCGAGCGCGGCACCGATGTGGAACACCTGATCTTTGCGCTGATCGACAAGCACGCCGAGTCTCAGCACAAGCAGGTGGAGCATATCGAGCCCGAAGCACTCAACAGCCTGCTCAACTACACCTACCCCGGCAACGTGCGCGAGCTGGAAAACGCCATCATGCGTGCAGTCACCTTGAGTGAGGAGGGCCTGTTGAAGCACCAGGACCTGCCCGAGCGTCTACGCGACCAGGCCCATCAGCAAAACAGCGCCGACCCCACGCCGACCTTGAGCGGTGAGGTATTACCCGGCACCTCGGCACCGGCCCCTGCGCCGGCCCGCTGGCCTAG
>NZ_LFGT01000005.1:67796-75590 GCF_002078115.1 Halomonas sp. BC2
CTAGTCTGGAAGAGGTGGAGAAACGCTACATCCGCAAGGTGCTGGAAGCCACTGGCGGCAACAAGCGCCGCACGGCGGAAGTTCTGGGCATCGCGCGGCGAACGCTCTACCGTCGCCTGGAAGACAGCGACGAGTGACCCATAACGAAGCCGCCCCCATGTCAGGGGGCGGTTTCGTTGAAGCGAAGCAATTCCCGGCAAAGTGCGATGAACCTTGTTTATGGTGGATAGCCATGTGAAAGCCATGGCCCAGCCCACCTGTGGGAGGCCAATTTTATTGGGCGACTGTCTGAGCGGGCACCCATATCAAGCTGGGTGCTGGAATCATCGCGAGCTGAAGCTCCCTCCCACAACCTGAGCAAGCACCTTGCCTGAATCACCCTGTGGGAGGCCAATTGATTCACTCCAGTCTTCGTAGAACCTAATTATCCACGCCCTCCCCAGGAGTCTCTTCAGGGGTGGTGCCATCATTGGCCATGGGGCCGGTGCTCATTGGCTCTTCCGGTTCGGGCTCTCCGTTAGGCGGCGAGCTGTCGCCACACCCCGCCAATACACCGGTCATCAAGAGCGCACTGAACAACATTGCATATACACGCTGGTGCTTTGGTGACTTCATGTCGTGCTCCTTCCCTTTTGAAAATTTCTTTTTGAAAACGCCCCTATTGAAAGCGAAATCGTTGAATTCATTTGGCAGGCCAAACACCTGCTTGTTTAACGCCTGCCTGTTTAACTTTAGCGGCTACTGACCAGGATGCAAAAAAACCCCCGCGGGCGCGGGGGCGAAAGGATGACAGGCCGTGTGGAGCAGCCGCAGGGAACAGACAGCTGGGCGACCTGCCATCGTAGGGAGCGGTAAACCTTACTGAGTCGTGGTCATGTCGTCTTCATCATCCGCAGGCACTTCGTCATTAGCGCCGGGCATTGGGTCGGTGCCTTCACCGAAACCGGGTTCTTCCTGCGGGTCGGTCATATCAGCGCCCTCACCGGGCATAGGCTCTTGGGTGGCTGCCGCATCATCTTCCAAACCTGGATCGGCGGCCATGGGGTCGTCCCCCATGGTGCCAGCGGGTTCTTCACCCATCATGCTGTCACCTTCGGTAGTACCGGGCACTTGGCCGGAGGTCGCATCCTGCTCCATGGTCTCAGGCTGTTGCGCCGGGGGCATCTCATCTTCACCATTTCCACAGCCTGCCAATGCCAGCGTGCTGACCGCTGCGGCGAGCATGCAGAGCGCCAATACACGAGGACGACGCTTGGTTGTCTGGGGAATCTGCTTATCCATAAGAGTTGCCTCCACTACTGATTAGATGTTGCTTGACCTGAGTCTTACCAAGAAACTGCACACAGCACGCCAAAAGCGCGATAAAAAATAAAAATCAAATAAAAACAGTAATTTAAAAACAAAAAATGAACGCCAACTGTTGCTGTCGACTTGGCATCTGGCAGGTTCAAAATGACACATGTGGCATTTTTCAGCTCAGCTACCGGTCGCGTTGTGACACGCCGGCACAGACCATGTATAATAATTTTTAATCAAAAAAATAAAAAATCACGCTTTCACATTATAAAAGCTTTCGCTACCCGACTGACGCTTTCCATTCATGATACGTCGCGGTTGCGTTGATAAACATTAATCAACATTTGCCACCCTAGTAATTGCATCATTCGCCTGCCAAGGGCCCGTCCCGTCACCTTCGGCAGTTTTTGTCCAACATGGAGAGGCTTTTGTGGAAAACCCAGACGCTAAACATCCCCCTGAAGAGCCGGTCTCGGAGGGCATTCCTGCCCCGGATGGCCCGGCCAACCTGATAGATACCGACTACGTGATCGGTCAGGACAACATTACCACCAGCACCATGGGGTTCAGCCTTGACCTGCACGGCAAGGTATTTACCATCTCGGCGCTGGTGGTACTGCTGTTCGTGATCCTCACACTGGCGTTGCAGGACACCGTCGCGCCGCTTTATAACTCGATTTTCGGCTTTCTGACCGGCAACCTGTCGTGGTTCTTCATTCTGTCCGCCAATATCTTCGTCCTGCTTTGTCTGGGCCTGATCGTATCGCCGCTGGGCAAGATTCGCATCGGCGGAGCAGACGCCAAGCCTGACTTCACTTATATCGGCTGGTTTTCCATGCTGTTTGCGGCGGGTATGGGCATCGGGCTGATGTTCTTCGGGGTCAACGAACCGCTGACCCATTTTGGCACCTCGCTGGACGGCGGAGACTGGGCACCGTTGGCGGGAGCCGAAGGTGACACGGCTGCCGCCGCTGCGCTGGGCATGGCCGCGACCATTTTCCACTGGGGTCTGCACCCGTGGGCCATTTACGCCGTGGTCGCGCTGTCGCTGGCGCTGTTCTCCTTCAACAAGGGTCTGCCGCTGTCGATGCGCTCCGTGTTCTACCCGCTGCTGGGTGAGCGCGTATGGGGCTGGCCAGGGCACCTGATCGATATTCTGGCGGTGTTTGCCACGCTGTTCGGTCTGGCGACCTCGCTGGGGCTGGGTGCTACCCAGGCCGCTGCTGGCTTGAGCTACCTGTTCGGCGCACCGGAAAGCGATGTCACCATGATCCTGTTGATCATCGGCATCACCATCATTGCCATCGGCTCCATCATTGCCGGGGTCGACAAAGGCGTACAGCTGCTGTCGAAAATCAACATCGCCATGGCGGCGGCACTGCTGTTCTTCGTCATTGCGGTAGGCCCCACCCTACTGATTGCCACGGGCTTTTTCGAAAACCTGATCAACTATGTGGTGCATCTACCGGCCCTCTCCAACCCCTTTGGCCGTGAAGATGCCAACTTCAGCCAAGGCTGGACTGCCTTCTACTGGGCCTGGTGGATCTCCTGGTCACCCTACGTCGGCATGTTCATCGCGCGGGTTTCCCGTGGCCGTACCGTTCGTGAATTCCTGATCTCGGTGCTGCTGGTGCCTTCGATCGTCTCGGTGCTGTGGATGACCACGTTCGGTGGCACTGCCATCGACCAGTACGTGAGCCAGGGTATCGAAGCCGTGCGTGACGCCGGTGTGGACCTGCAGCTGTTCGTGATGCTGGAGCAGTTGCCGCTGTCGCAGATCACCTCGTTCATTGCCATTCTGCTGGTCATCATCTTCTTCGTGACCTCGTCTGACTCGGGCTCGCTGGTCATCGACTCCATCACGGCCGGTGGCAAAGTGGATGCTCCCAAGCCGCAGCGCGTGTTCTGGGCGATCATCGAAGGTGCCATTGCCATCGCCCTGCTGTTGGGTGGCGGCCTGACGGCCCTGCAAACCATGGCCGTATCGACGGGCTTCCCGTTCACCATCATCCTGCTGGTGGCCTGCTACGCCATCATCAAAGGGCTGATGAGCGAACCCAAAGCCGTTTGATCCCTCCTTGGCCAGCGTTTCTTGCTGGCCTTACGCAAAACGGGCAGCCCATGGGCTGCCCGTTTTGTGTTTGCCACTCCCCCCACACTATTCCGTCAGCACCACAGCGCCTTGAGCGGCGTATCCGGTGAGTAGTGGTTGGCGATTTGCGCCTGCAGCAGCTCGGCGGTGGCCAGCGCATCCACCAGGGCGTGGTGCCCCTGGTAGGGCGGCAAGCCATAGCGTTCACGGCTGGCATTGAGCCGAATCGAGACCGGCGGCCTGCCCAGCCAGCGGCGAAAGCGCGCCCACAGGGTCTGCCGATGCAGCCTGGCCTCCAGCGACATCGTGTCGATCATGGGAAACAGCACGCCCTCGCCGCGCCGTTCCTTCACGGCGGCATCCAGAAAAGGGCGCTCGATGTTGCGAAAATGGACCACCACCACTCGGCCCGCCAGCACCTCCAGCAGCTCATCCAGCACCTCGTCCAGATCAGGGGCGTCAGCCACCTCCGAGTGGGTGATATGGTGGTAGGCGATGGAGGCTTCGTCCAGCGGCCGCGCAGGCTTCACCACCCAGTAACGTCGCTGGGCAAGCGGTATCCGCCCCAGCGTAAAGGGCACAGCCCCCACGCTGACGATACCGTGGCGACGCTCGTCCAACCCGGTGGTTTCCAGGTCCAGCGCCACCATGGGCACCTCGCTCAGAGGGGTGTCGGGGGCTGGCAAGGGCGTGCTGAAGAAACGCTGCAACGCCTCATTATCAGCGCGCTGGGCGCGAGCAGCCATGTAGCCAGCCCAGTCGACCTGGGTCACTTTCTGACGTGGGCGAATACCGTGCATATCAACGCCCCTGCCGTTGCGTGGGAATCGGGTAGCGGAACTTCAGGAATTTCTGCGCATGGCTCAGCACCTGAAACGCATCCTTGAGCGTGTGCCGCTCGCTGTCTTCGACGTTTTCGGGTTCGATGTTGTTATCCGGCTCGCGCTCTTCCTGCAGGTCGATGACCTGATGGCGAATACGCGACATGCACAGGAACTCCAGGGCATAACTCAGCTTGTCGCTGACCCCGGTGGCCAACAGCTGGGTCTGGCTGATGTCGTTCAGCCGCTGAAAAGAGTTCTGCGCTTTGGAGCCACAGGCCAGCGCATGCACACGAATCAGGTCTACCATGGGCGCCGTACCACGCCGCTTGAGGTTGATGGAGTTGTTGTGCTTGCCATCCTTTTCCATCACGAACGTGCGGAAAAAGCCCAGCGGGGGCGTACGGTTCAAGGCATTACGCGCCATGGCGGCCAGAAACAGCGGCGACTGAGGTGCCGTCTGGGCGATCAGGTCCTGAAGCGCTTCCACGTAGTGTTCTTCGCCATAGATACTGTCCAGGTCGAAAAAGATCGAGCTGTGCAGCAACCTCTCCGGGGTGGGGTTGGCCATCCAGTCCTGGAAGTAGCGTTTCCACACGCTCAGCGGCTGGCGCCACTGGCGGTTGGTGGCCATGACATCGCCTTTGCAATAGGTGTAGCCACAGGCGGCCAATCCATCGCTGACAAAGGCTGCCAGCGCCTGGAAATACGCGTCGTGCTCGTCCGGGTCGAAATCATCGGACAAGATCAGCGCATTGTCCTGGTCCGTCACGATGCTCTGCTCGTTACGCGCCATGGACCCATTGACCATGAAGCAGTAAGGCACCGGGGGTGGCCCCAGCGACTCTTCGGCCAACTCCAGCAAACGGCGGGTAAAACTGCGCCCGATGGTCGATAGCGCGCTGCCCACCATCTGTGAATTGGCCCCCTCCTGCACCATGCGTACAAAGGCAGCACGCACATCGGGCAACAGCCTGGCCAACCCTTGGGCGCTGGACTGGTTGAAAATATTGCTGACCAGATAAAGCCCGCTATGGGTCTCGTAGCGAATGATATCGGAAAGATGCACTACACCTACCGGGCGCTGGCGATACAACACCGGCAAGTGATGTACGTTACTGCGCAGCATCACCAGCATGGCCTCGTAGACCGTGGCATCCGACTGGACGGTAATCAACCGCTCTGAAACCACATCGCCCACGGGCGTGGAGGGCGCCAGCCCTTCGGCCACGACCCGCGTGCGGAAATCGCTGTCGGTGAGAATGCCGCACATCTGCCAGGTCTTGCCTTCGCTGTCCTGAAAGCTGTAGCGAGGATGATTGCTCCCCTCCTCGATCACCAGTACGGCTGATGCCTGGGCAGCGCTGATCTGCTGTGCCGCCTGCTGAACGCTGGTGGTGGACTCCACCATCACCGGATAACGTGTCACCAGCTTGCGTATGCGCGTGACCATCATGTCGTTGGACTTCTTTTGATGTTCGGCAGCGCTTTCCAACCGTGGCCGCTCCAGCTCCACGAAGTCGGCAAACTCATCGTCTTCCTCACAGAGCCGCTGGAAAACGTCGTTGGGTATGAAATAGATCAACGTATCTTCGATGGCCTTGGCAGGAAAGCGCACCTTGTGATTACGCAGCAGGCTGAAATGACCGAAGATGTCTCCTTCTGCCAGACGATTGTAGAGCTCGCCCTGCCGCCGATACACTTCTACTGCACCGCTGCGGATATAGCACAGCTCATCGAGGGGGGCGCCCAGCTCGAGAATGTCGCTACCCGTCTTGAAGTAACTTACCTCCACCCGGGCGGCAATGGCGTCCAGTAGCTCATCGGACAGCCCATCGAATGGCGGGAACTGTCCCATGTGCTGGCGGATTTCCAGAAGCTCCACGTCCATACGCTCTCCTGCAGAGGCTCAAAGGGTTAATGATCAGCCATTTAGTGTGGCGTGTGCGTCGGTAGAGGACAACCTTCAACCTGGGTGAACCACGCAAAAAAGCCCAGCGCGTTGGCGCTGGGCTTTTGGACCACAGAACAGGCAGGTACTTCGCACGTTAAGGAAAATCTGGCACTATCCTGCCTGTCTCGATGGTTCACCACCGCCAGAGGCGGTGGCAACAGGCTTATGACTGGCTAGCCATTTCCTGTACACGCTGCATCATTTCCGGATCCTGCTGGATGGATTGTCCGATAGCATTGAACGTATCGACGTCCAGACCGCTGTCTTCGACCACTTCGATCATGCGGTCATTGGCTTCAGCGCGAACTTCCTGTTGGGCAGCTTCGTCTTCTGCTTCCTGCAGACGCTGTGTGTACTCCTGAGAGATCACGGCGATTTCTTGAGAAGCATCGGCGAACTGCTGTAGCTGCTGATCAGAAAAATCCTGTGCAGGCGCCTGCTGGGTCGCCATCGGATCTTGTGTCGGGTCCTGGGCTTGCTGGGCGTGGGCAGTGCCCGCCATCAGGCCAGTGGCAAGGAGAGCAGCAGAGAACAAAGCAGTCATACGTTGCATGGTAAGAAACCTCATTGGCGCGTTATGAATGTGCACAGTGGGACGCGTGGTTCAGGCACAGGTTCAATCTTTTATGTAAAAACACGTTACAAGAAGAACAGAACGCAACAACAGATAAACAACACGCTGGCAATAGGAGCTTTATGTCTAGCCACTTCAAGGCCTTGCAAAACATGCACAGCCATTCGCTCGCGCTGGCTGCCATGCCTGGGCTCTTCGTGCTGTTATGGAGCACGGGGTTCATTGGTGCCAAGTTTGGCCTGCCCTACGCCGAACCCTTCACGTTTTTGTTTATCCGCTTCGTGTTGACGCTGCTGCTGCTCGTACCGCTGACCTTGCTGATGCGCATTCCATGGCCGAGTTCACCAAGGCTATGGATGCATATCGGGGTCTCGGGCCTGCTCGTGCATGCCACCTATCTTGGCGGCGTATTCTATGGCATTTACCTGGGAATGCCAGCAGGCTTGACGGCCTTGCTGGTGGGCTTGCAGCCGCTGTTGACCGCCGCCTGTGCAGGCCCACTGCTGGGCGAACGCCTGGGCGCGCGGCAGTGGCTAGGCCTGGCGCTGGGGCTGGTGGGCATCTGCCTGGTACTGGGTAGCAAACTGGAGTTTGGCAGTTCGCTGTTCAGCGGCTTTGGCATGGGGGCACTGGTCAGTGTACTGGCCGCATTGCTGGGTATTTCATTGGGCACGCTGTACCAGAAACGCTACTGCACCAGCATGCCGCTGCTGTCGGGTGCAGTGATTCAGTACCTGGCAGCAGGCACCCTGCTGGGCCTGGGGGCGCTGTTGTTCGAGACCCGCTCCATAATGTGGAGCACAACCTTCCTGCTGACCCTGGGCTGGCTCGTGCTGATTCTGTCAATTGCCGCTATCCTGTTACTGATGGCCTTGATAAAGAAGGGGGAGGCTTCTCGCGTGGCAAGCCTCTTTTATCTGGTGCCTCCCGTGACCGCGCTACAGGCGTGGTGGCTATTTGATGAGCGGCTGCCGCTGATGGGGCTCATCGGCATGCTCATTGCCATCGCCGGGGTGGTGATGGTCGTCAAATCCGCCAGCAATTGACGTCCTCCCCG
>NZ_LFGT01000005.1:77479-87505 GCF_002078115.1 Halomonas sp. BC2
AGGAAAACGTTCTTGGCCGTTTGCTGGCTGAGCGTACTGGCCCCCCGCAGCCTCGAGCCATCGCGGCTGGCCTCCCAGGCACGACGCAGCTCCACCACATCGAAACCACGATGAATCGGGAAGCGCTGGTCCTCGGCGGCAATCACCGCCAGCTTGGCGTTATTCGAGAGATTGTCCCAGCTACGCCACTGGCGCTGGATGGTGATGGGTTCGCGATGGACCCAGCTTTGTACCTTGCGCTCCACCATCACCATGGAACCCGGCGGCGGCACGAAGCGAAACAGCCACACCAAGGCCACCGAGAGCAGCACAAAGGCCAGCGCGCCACGCCAAACAAGACGCCAAAGCAGACGAAGAACTCGGCGCAGCGCGCGATTGACCATGTCTCGGTACCCTTAACGTTTCATGAGGTGTTCCGCATGATAGCGCAAATGGTCCTCGATGAACGAGGCGATGAAGAAGTAACTATGATCGTAGCCTGGCTGACGGCGCAGCGTTAGCGGGTGATCATGCTCGGCGCATACCGCTTCCAGACGCTCGGGCATCAGCTGCTCTTCCAGGAACTGATCGGCTTCTCCTTGATCGATGAACAACCGTTGCCGGGAAGCGCCATTGGCCACCAGCTCGCAGGCATCGTACTGGCGCCAGCGGGTCTGATCTTCCCCAAGGTAGCTGGTGAAGGCTTTTTGCCCCCAGGGGCAGTTCATCGGGTTCACGATCGGCGCAAAGGCCGATACCGAACGGAAACGCCCCGGATGACGCAGCGCCAGAATCAATGCACCATGCCCTCCCATGGAGTGCCCGCTGATCGATTCGCGGCCATTGACCGGAAAATGCTGACGCACCACGGACGGCAGCTCTTCGACCACATAATCGTACATGCGGTAGTGAGGCTTCCAGGGCGCCTGGGTGGCGTTCACGTAGAAACCTGCGCCAGACCCCAGATCGTAGCTTTCATGCTCGCCGGGCAACTCCGTGCCGCGCGGGCTGGTATCCGGACATACGATCGCCACGCCCAGCTCTGCCGCAATGCGGTGCGCGCCGGCTTTCTGCATGAAGTTTTCGTCATTGCAGGTCAACCCCGACAGCCACCACAGCAGGGGCACCCGCTCGTTTTCGGCTTGTGGCGGCAGGTACACCGCAAAGACCATGTCGCAGTCCAGGGCTCGGGAGTAGTGGCGGTAGCGCTTGTGCCAACCGCCAAAACTGCGGTTTGCCGACACCAGCTCCAACGTTTCACTCATGCTCATAGGCAGGCTCCTTAAACAGTGAAACGCGGCGGGTCGCCCCGGCCGCGTTCTTTCAGGCTGCTTTCATCATACTCAGTAATGCAGAACGGTACGAATGCTCTTGCCGGCATGGAGCAGATCGAAGGCTTCGTTGATCTTCTCGAAGGGCATGTCATGGGTAATGAAGTCGTCGATGTTCAGCTCGCCGTTCATATAACGGTCTACATAACCCGGCAGCTCGCTACGCCCTTTCACGCCGCCAAACGCAGAGCCTTTCCATACCCGGCCGGTGACCAGTTGGAAGGGGCGCGTGGAGACCTCTTCACCGGCACCCGCCACGCCAATGACGATCGACTCACCCCAGCCCTTGTGGCAGCACTCGAGGGCAGAACGCATCACGTTGACATTGCCGATGCACTCGAAGGAGTAGTCCACGCCACCGTCGGTCATGTCGACGATCACTTGCTGGATCGGGTCGCTGTAGTCTTTCGGGTTGACGAAGTCCGTCGCGCCGAACTGCTTGGCCAGCTCGAATTTGTCCGGATTGACATCAATGGCGATGATCCTGGCGGCCTTGGCCATCACGGCACCCTGGATCACCGCCAGGCCGATCGCCCCGAGGCCAAACACGGCAACGGTGGAGCCCGGCTCGACCTTGGCCGTGTTCAACACGGCACCAATCCCGGTGGTAACACCGCAGCCCAGCAGGCAGATCTTGTCCAGCGGCGCTTCCTTGGAAACCACGGCCAGCGAGACTTCCGGCAGCACGGTGTACTCACTGAAGGTGGAGGTGCCCATGTAGTGGTGCAGCATCTTGCCTTCCAGCGAGAAGCGCGACGTGCCATCGGGCATGACCCCTTTACCTTGGGTAGCGCGCACGCTGCCACACAGATTGGTCTTGCCGGACAGGCAGAATTTGCACTTGCCGCACTCAGCGGTATATAGCGGAATGACGTGGTCGCCTGGCTTCAGGCTGGTCACGCCTTCGCCCACTTCCTGTACGATACCCGCACCTTCGTGGCCCAGTACCGCCGGGAAGTTGCCTTCCGGGTCGGCGCCCGACAAGGTATAGGCATCGGTATGGCAGACGCTGGTGGCCGCCATCTTCACCAGCACCTCGCCCGCCTTGGGGCCTTCCACATCGATGTCGACCAGTTCGAGCGGCTTGCCCGCTTCGAGTGCAACCGCAGCACGTGATTTCATGCAAATCTCCCCGAGGTGTTGCCCAGCGACGTTCCACTGGCTGGGCGCAACAGCGCTCGATAAAGTGGATGGATAAACGTGCTTGCAGTGTAGGCCAGCTAGGCGAAAGGGATAAAGTGGGATACACTCACAAGATTATTGCCACTGAGCAACAATCGCGTTGCTCATTCGCTGCCACCCTTCACCGCCAGATGCACATGAGGAGCGCCATGCAGCGCTGGGATCGTATCGAAGCGTTCGTGGAAGTCGTACGGCTCGGCACCTTTTCGGCCGCGGCTCGCCACTTGAAGGTGTCCACCTCGCATATCAGTCGGCTGGTCAGCCAGTTGGAGAATCAGCTGGGCGTTCAGCTGCTGTATCGCACCACACGGCAGATTCGGCTGACCGATGCCGGGGCCTTGTACGTGGAGCACTGCCGCCACTTGTTCGATGGGCTGCGTGATGCCGAGCAGGCGATCAGCGAGCTGCAGGCCAAACCCCATGGACTACTGAAACTGACCTCGGCAACGACCTTCGGCGAGCGCTACGTTGCCCCGCTGGTCAATGATTTCCAGCGCCTGCACCCTCAGCTCGAAGTACACATGCACTTCACCAATCGCCCGGTGGAGTTGATCGAAGAGGGTTTCGACATCGCCATTCGCATGGGGGTGCTGAAAGACTCCAGCCTGATTGCCCGGCGGCTGTGCGAGCGCCGCGAATACGTGGTGGGCTCACAGGCCTATTTTCGCCAGGCACCCCGCCCCCACACGCTGGGCGAACTGAGCCAGCACCGCTGCCTGCTGGGCTCACGCCCCAACTGGCTGTTCGAAGTGAACGGCCAGCGGCGAGAGGTCAAGGTAGAGGGGTGCTGGAGCGGCAACTCGGGGCCTGCCCTGCTGGATGCGGCCCTGAAAGGGCTGGGCCTGGCTCAGTTGCCGGATTACTACGTCGCTCCGCACCTGGCCAATGGTGAACTGATCTCGGTGCTGGAACCCTTCCAGCACCACGATACAGCGGTGTGGGCGGTCTACCCGCGCCACCGCCACTTGTCACCCAAGATTCGTCAACTGGTGGACTATCTGGTGGCCAATATCGGCCGTACCCTGCCCCAGGCCTGACACGCGCTGCTGGATTAACACTCGATGGCATTGACCGCGAGCCCTCCCTTGGAGGTCTCCTTGTATTTGTCCTGCATGTCGCGTCCGGTATCGCGCATGGTCTTGATCACTTTATCCAGCGAGACGAAGTGGTCGCCATCACCATGCAGCGCCATACGGGCGGCATTGATGGCCTTGACCGACGCAATGGCATTGCGCTCGATACAGGGGACCTGCACCAGCCCCGCCACCGGGTCACAGGTCAGCCCCAGGTTATGCTCCAGGCCAATTTCCGCAGCATTTTCTACCTGCCGCGGCGTACCGCCCAGCACTTCGGCCAGCCCGGCCGCCGCCATGGCGCACGCCGAGCCGACTTCTCCCTGGCAGCCCACCTCCGCCCCGGAGATCGAGGCGTTTTTCTTGCACAGTATGCCCATGGCGCCCGCGGCCAACAGAAAATCGACCACGTCGGCATCGCAGGCGTCGGGTTCGAACTTCAGGTAATAGGCCAACACCGCCGGAACGATACCGGCAGCCCCATTGGTGGGCGCCGTGACCATGCGCTTGCCGGCCGCGTTCTCTTCATTGACGGCCAGCGCAAACAGGTTGACCCAATCCATCACGCTGAAACTGCTGACGATCAGGCGCTGCTGGGCGGGCGGCGAAAGCAGTTGCTGATGCAGGGCGTTGGCGCGACGGCGCACGTTCAGCCCGCCGGGTAACCGCCCGGTGGCTTTCAACCCGTTCTCGATACTGTCACGCATGGCGTGCCAGATCTTCAGCAGTTCGGTACGGATGGTGTCTTCGCTGCGCCAGGCTTTCTCGTTTTCCAGCATCAGCTGGCTGATACGCAAATCATTCGCCTGGCATAGTGCCAATAGCTCGTTACCCGATTCGAACGGATAAGGCAGCGCCGTCTTGTCCTCATCCAGCCCGCCCTGATCGGCACAGGCCTGGTCGACATAGAAGCCGCCGCCCAGCGAGTAGTAAGTGTTGGTCGCGATGACCCGCTCTTGCTGGTAGGCCGTGATCACCATGGCATTGGGATGAAAGGCCAGACAGGTCTCGTCCCACTCGATGTCTCGCGCACGGTCGAAGGGCAGCGAATGCCCATTGGGCAGCGTCAGTGGCGTCCCGTCGTCCAGCGCCGCCAGGCGTCCGGCAATGCTGTCGGGCTCGATGGACTCGGGCATTTCACCCATCAGGCCCATCACCACCGCATTGTCGGTGCCGTGGCCTACCCCAGTCGCGGCCAACGACCCGTGCAGCCGCACCACCAGCCGTGACACGGGCGCTTCCGGCAACGCCATCACGAAATCCCGCGCCGCGCGCATGGGCCCCACGGTATGCGAGCTGGACGGGCCAATGCCTATCCGAAACAGATCAAAGACGCTAATGGCCATGGTGACATCCGCCCCTCAACGGTCGTTATTGCTCGCATGTCGTTACTTTGCAGTGTAACCCGCCATTCGTCGAGATATTCCTGGCACGTTCGACGTGTCAGCACAGAAAAGTGACGATATAATGAACATGTATTCATGTATGTTTGTTGTTTGACTGATTTCGCCTGACGTAGAGGAACCGTGATGCCACCCTCCTGGCCTATTGATTTTCGCACTGCGCTGCTGCGCGCGACACTCTATATACTCTTCATCGGAGGCATCGCCCAGGGCGCGTATCTGGAAGCGTTGTATCTGCCTACCGTGCGCTATACCGAGCTGGGGTTCACCGAGCTGACCCAGACTTTCATTCTGATCAGTTGCTGTACCCTGCTCCTCTACGTACGCCATGTGCTGAAAGTATGGCCCACGGTGACCCTGCTGCTGCTGGCCTTCCTCGCTGCCTCGCTGGTACGTGAGCAGGACTACTTTCTCGATGAGTACATCGCACGGCATACCTGGAAAATCCTGGTCGCCATGATCATCCTCCCCTCACTGGCCTGGGTCGTGTACCAGCGCCAGCGTTTTCTGGAGGAGTTTCGCCACTTCAGCAATAGCTTTGCCTTTGGGCTGTTTGCAGGCGGCGTACTGGTTACTTATGTATTTTCACGTCTATATGGCAGGCAAGTGTTTTGGCGCGCCGTATTGGAGGAGCAGTACGTCCGGGTTTTCAAGGATGTGGCAGAAGAAGTGGTCGAGCTGCTGGGCTATAGCCTGATTCTGTTTGCCATGATCGAGCTGCTCCTGCTGGCCCGACGCCTGCACCTTGCTCGCCAGAAAAGCGCCTGACACCCTGCCAATCGGTTCTTTTTGCCGTCTTTGGGAGCACCGCCAGGGACGGCATTTCATTTTTTACATCCCGCTATACGTAAAGCCATTTGCGCCCCCTTGACCATCCACGTAGTGTCGTCCCCCACACTGCTTTGGGCAATTTTGCTAAAAAACAACCAACTGACGACACAAACGTTATGAATACACCAAACAATCGTGAAAATACGCTAAAACGCGGGGCGTTCACTCGCTTCCTGGATAGCGTCGAATGGCTGGGCAACTTGCTGCCTCACCCGGTGACACTGTTCGCCATCCTGTGTGTGCTGGTGGTGGTCGGCAGCGGCATTGCGGGGGCGCTAGGGGTATCGGTAGCCGACCCACGCCCAGCCAATGAAGGCGAGTGGATTGCCGTCAATTCATTGCTCAACGCCGAGGGCCTGCGCCGTCTGGTCACCGAAATGGTGACCAACTTCACCAGTTTTGCGCCCTTGGGTACCGTGCTGGTGGCCATGCTGGGGGTGGGTGTGGCCGAGCACTCGGGCCTGCTGTCGGCCAGCATGCGCGCGCTGGTACTCAACCGCTCACCGCGCATCGTCACCTATGCCGTGGTATTTGCGGGCATCATGTCGAACATGGCAGCCGAGCTTGGCTATGTGGTGCTGATTCCGCTGGCGGCGATGATCTTTCATTCGCTGGGCAGACATCCGCTGGCCGGTCTGGCAGCCGCGTTTTGTGGCGTCTCCGGCGGCTACAGCGCCAACCTCTTGATCGGCACCGTCGACCCGCTGCTCTCGGGCATCACCCAGGAAGCCGCTCGCCTGCTGGACCCGGCGTACATCGTCGGGGCCGAAGCCAACTGGTTCTTCATGTTTGCCAGCACCTTTTTCGTCACTCTGATTGGCGGCCTGGTCACGGAACGTATCGTCGAGCCGAAGCTGGGCAAGTTCGATACGGCCTATGCCGACAGCGATATCGATCAGCAGCGCATGGAGGGCCTGTCCGACACCGAAAAGCGGGCACTGAAGGGCACCGGCCTGGCCACTCTGGCACTCATCGCCCTGGTGGCCATCATGGTGGTGCCTGAAGGCGGCATTCTGCGCGACCCCGAGACCGGGCTGATCAGCGGCTCCCCCTTCCTGCGCGGCATCGTGGTGATCGTGGCCGTTTCGTTCAGCGTGCTGGGCTTCATCTATGGTCGCTTGGCAGGCACCATGCACAATGACCGCGACGTGGTGAACGCCATGGCCAAGAGCATGAGCAGCCTGGGCCTCTATATCGTGCTGGTCTTTTTTGCCGCTCAGTTCGTGGCGCTGTTCAACTGGAGCAACTTTGGCACGGTGACCGCCATTGCCGGAGCCGACCTGCTGGAGTCCCTGGGGCTGCGCGGGCCTGGACTATTTGCGCTGTTCATCATCATGTGCGCCTTCATCAACCTGTCGCTGGGCAGCGCATCGGCGCAGTGGGCCGTGACGGCACCCATCTTCGTGCCCATGCTGATGCTGATGGGCTACGCCCCGGAAGTGATTCAGGCCGCCTACCGGATCGGCGACTCGGTCACCAACCTGATCACCCCGATGATGAGCTATTTCGGGCTGATTCTGGCCGTAGCGACCCGCTACCGCAAGGATATGGGCATTGGCACCCTGGTAGCGCTCATGCTGCCTTATACCCTGTTCATGCTGATCGGCTGGAGCCTTCTGTTCTTCCTCTGGGTGTTCGTACTGGGTCTGCCCGTAGGACCGGGCTCCGCGACTCACTACACCCTGTAAAGGCTTCAACAAAAGGCGGCAAGGTGCTATTGGCACCTTGCCCAACAGCTGCCCACAAAAAAAGCCCGCCGTGTTTCCACGGCGGGCTTTTTCGAGCGACGCTTACTCGTCCAGGAAGGAACGCAGCGGCTCGGAACGGCTGGGATGACGCAGCTTGCGAAGCGCCTTGGCTTCGATCTGGCGGATCCGCTCTCGGGTCACGTCGAACTGCTTGCCGACTTCTTCCAGGGTGTGATCGGTATTCATGTCGATACCGAAACGCATGCGCAGCACCTTCGCTTCGCGAGCGGTCAAACCACCGAGGACGTTACGGGTCGCTTCGATCAGTCCTTCGCCGGTCGCCATATCGATGGGCAGCAGCATAGTGCTGTCCTCGATGAAGTCGCCCAGATGAGAGTCGTCGTCATCACCAATCGGCGTCTCCATGGAGATCGGCTCCTTGGCGATCTTGAGCACCTTGCGCACCTTGTCTTCCGGCATTTCAAGACGCTCGCCCAGCTCTTCAGGCGTCGGCTCACGGCCCATTTCCTGCAGCATCTGACGAGAGACACGATTGAGCTTGTTGATGGTCTCGATCATGTGGACCGGAATACGAATGGTCCGCGCCTGATCCGCGATGGAGCGCGTAATGGCCTGACGAATCCACCATGTCGCGTAGGTGGAGAACTTGTAGCCACGGCGATACTCGAACTTGTCCACCGCCTTCATCAGACCGATATTGCCTTCCTGAATCAGATCCAGGAACTGCAGGCCACGGTTGGTGTACTTCTTGGCGATCGAGATCACCAGGCGCAGGTTGGCCTCGACCATCTCTTTCTTGGCCCGGCGCGCCTTCGCTTCACCGATGGAGAGCTTGCGGTTGACTTCCTTCAGGTCCGCCACCGTCAGCTGCACCATGTCTTCCTCGAACGCAATCTTGCGCTGAGAACGTGCGATGTCGGCACGCAGTGGCTCAAGACGGTCGGCATACTTGGGCTGCGCTTCCTGGAAAGCGTCCAGCCACGATGAATCCGACTCATGCCCCGGGAAGGACTTGATGAAGGTCTTGCGCGGCACCTTGGCTTTCTTGACGCACAGCTGCATGACCGCCTTTTCCTGGGCACGCACCTGCTCCACGCTGATGCGGATCTGCCCCACCAGACGCTCGAAGTGCTTGGGCACCAGTTTGATGGGCGAGAACAGCTCGGCCAGACGTGCCTGCTCGGCCTTCAGCTCGCTACTGCCACGACCAAACTTGGCCAGCGCCGCTTCGACGGCGGCGTTCTGCTCACGGATCTGCTCGAAACGCGCCTTGGCTTCTTCCGGGTCCGGGCCACCTTCGCTGGCGTTGGTGTCCTCGTCATCGTCGTCATCGTCGCTGTCGATATCATCGTCATCGCTCAGCTCGGCATCGACTTCCGGCTCGGGGGTTTCCGCTTCGGCCACCCCAGGAATGCCTTCATCGGGGTCGATGAAGCCAGAGAACAGGTCGGAAAGGCGCCCTGGCGCTTCCTCGTCCTGGGTTGCGTCGTAGGCTTCGAGGATGGAGGCAACGGCACCGGGCAGGTACGCAAGCGCCGACATGACCTCCCGCGTGCCCTCTTCGATCCGCTTGGCGATTTCGATTTCGCCTTCACGGGTCAGCAGCTCCACCGTGCCCATCTCGCGCATGTACATGCGGACCGGGTCGGTAGTGCGACCGACGTCGCTTTCCACGGCGGCGAGTGCCGCAGCGGATTCGTCCGTGGAGTGATCCGACATCATCAAAGTGTCTTCATCTGGCGCTTCTTCAACGACACTGATACCCATGTCGTTGATCATGCCAATGATGTCTTCCACTTGATCCGGGTCGGCGATATCCTCGGGTAGATGGTCGTTGACCTCGGCATAGGTCAGGTAGCCCTGTTCCTTGCCGCGCGCGATCAACTCCTTCAGACGTGACTGCTGCTGCGCATTTCCAGCCATAGAAACCCTATCTCGACGAAGAAGAATGAAACACCTGGGGCGCTGAATCGATTAAACTCAACAAGCCGAACAGTATAGCGTAAATAGCGGGATTTTTTCCAGCGAAACGTATTTGCGCGGTCATTCAGGTGTGTTAGGTTGTTCGGTTAGCCAATACTTGGCGGCATAACCTCTATGTGGCCCTGAAGTTCGAGATTTCAACCCCTCACCTCTTGCAACCACCTTGTGCATTAGCGGCCCTGGGTCAATTCCAACACCAACCCGGCCAACCGCTGCCGCTGCTCCTTATCCAGTTTTTGCCCTGAGCGCTCCAGCGCCAGCAAGGCATCGTACTCTTCCTGAGGCGAACGCTTGCGCTGCTGCTCGACCAAGTGCTCGACCAGACCGGTCAGCTCGGCTTCACGAGTCGCCCTGGGAATCAGCAGCTCCCGCGCGGCCAGCTCTGCCAGCACGCGCCCCTCTTCACTGCCTTGAAAATGCGCCAGTACCACTTGCGGGCTGCGGTAGCGTCCGGCGCGTAGCAGGGCAATCAGGTCGCGGCACAGCGATGCCTGCGGATCCTGACCAGGCAGCCAATCCTGCGTTTCCGGCAGAA
>NZ_LFGT01000005.1:87892-90988 GCF_002078115.1 Halomonas sp. BC2
CAACTGCGTCTGGGACAGCCCACTTCGTTTGGCGAGCGTCTCCAGCAGCAGCGACTTCAGCATGCCTTCCGGGACCTTCTGCAGCGCCTCCAGCACGTGGCTGGCGAAGCGCTCGCGCCCTTCCACGGTCTGCAAGTCGCGCCCCTGGGCAGCCTGCTCGAACAGAAACTCAGACAGCGGCATGGCGCAGGTCACGCGGTCTTCGAAGGCCTCGCGACCCTCGCGGCGCACCAGCGAGTCCGGGTCGTCCCCTTCCGGCAAGAACAGAAACCGCGCCTCGCGGCCATCGATCATCTGCGGCAGCGCGGTTTCCAGCGCACGGCTGGCCGCCTGACGCCCGGCGCGGTCACCGTCGAAACAGAACACCACGCGACTGACCAGACGAAACAGCCGCAACAGATGATCTTCGGTGGTGGCGGTGCCCAGCGTGGCCACGGCGTTGTGAATGCCGTACTGCGCCAGCGCCACCACGTCCATGTAGCCCTCGACCATCACCAGCTGTTCCAGCTTGCTGGTCGCCTGACGCGCCTCGTACAGGCCGTAGAGCTCGCGCCCCTTGTGAAAGACAGGCGTCTCCGGCGAGTTGAGGTATTTGGGCTGCTCATCCCCCATGACCCTACCGCCAAAGGCGATGGTCCGACCGCGCAAATCGCGTATCGGGAACATCACCCGGTCGCGGAAGCGATCATAGGTACGCCCGGTGTCCTCGCGATGAATCAGCAGACCGTACTCGATCTGCACCGGCTCACCGATGCCCTTGGCGCTCAGATGCTGCTTCAGCGCCTCCCACCCGCCGGGGGCATAACCAATCCCGTAGGTGGTCATCACATCTGGCGAGAGGCCGCGCCCCTGCAAGTAGCGCTGGGCCGCCTGGCCCTCCTGCATCTTCAATCGCTCGCGATAGAAGCTGGCCGCCACCTCGAGAAGATTGACCCCTTCCTTGCGTTTTTTCTCCCGCTGCTGGGCTCGCGGGTCGTCCGCCCCTTCCCTGGGCACGTCCAGCCCCAGCCGTCCGGCCAGTTGCTCGACTGCCTCGGGAAAGGGCAGCTTGTCATATTCCATCAAAAAGCGTAGCGCATTACCGTGGGCACCACAGCCAAAGCAGTGATAAAACTGCTTGTCGGCACTGACGGTAAACGAAGGTGTTTTTTCCTGATGAAAAGGACACAGGCCGGAAAAATTACGGCCCGCTTTCTTGAGCTGTACGCGCTCCCCCACCACCTCGACCACGTCGACGCGGCCAAGCAGATCGTCGATAAATCGCTGTGGAATTTGACCTGCCATGGGCTGAGGGCATCCTCGCGCAACACGCTTGTGGGCGGGTCTAACGTCATCAGGCCACGCGCCTGATCACCTTAAACCGCGCAAAACAGACAACACGAAACGAAAAACAAACGGCCACCTGGTGGCGGCCGCTTGGCATCCCTCTTGAGACAACCAGCCAACTGCTCTGGCTCTCTCCAGGTACGGATCAATAGAGCCGTTCGAAACGCTTACGCTCACGCTGCAACTTCTTGGCGTGACGTTTTACGGCAGCTGCCGCTTTGCGCTTGCGCTCAGCAGTCGGCTTCTCGTAGTGCTCGCGACGACGTACTTCAGACAGAACGCCAGCTTTTTCGCAAGAACGCTTGAAGCGACGCAGGGCGACGTCAAACGGCTCGTTATCACGTACTTTTACAGAAGGCATTAAGCACTCACCTACCTTAAGGAGTCTTGAGTTCGGATAGTACGCACACCGAACAAGACGGTGTACGACCCAGTTTTACAGCGCACAGTAGTCTAGTCGTGGTTGGCCATCTTTGCAAATGCTTACGCCCAGCGGGCACGACAATGCTAGACTAGCCGGTTTCGAGTACCTGCCTTTTCAATCAGATGAGTGCTTTTGCCATGCGTGTACTGGGCATCGAGACATCCTGCGACGAAACCGGCGTCGCCATTTACGACACGGCCTACACCGGCGGCCAGGGTCTGCTGGCCGATGCCCTGTACAGCCAGATTGCCATGCACTCCGAATATGGCGGCGTGGTGCCCGAACTGGCCTCTCGGGATCACACACGCAAGCTGCTGCCGCTCATCGAACAGGTATTGAAAGAGGCCCATCTTTCCCGCCACGACCTGGACGGCATCGCTTATACGGCGGGCCCGGGATTGGTGGGTGCGCTGATGGTCGGTGCCAGCACCGCCCATGGCATGGCCAGGGCGCTGAACATCCCCGTATTGGGGGTGCATCACATGGAAGGCCACCTGCTGGCCCCCATGCTTGAGGAGGAGGCTCCTGCCTTTCCCTTCGTGGCCCTGCTGGTCTCCGGCGGCCACACCCAGCTGGTGGAAGTACAGGGGCTGGGTTGCTATCGACTCCTGGGCGAATCAGTAGACGATGCGGCCGGTGAGGCCTTCGACAAGGCCGCCAAGATGCTGGGCCTGGCGTACCCAGGCGGCCCGCTGGTGGCCAAACTGGCCGAACAGGGCGACCCTAAACGCTTTCGCTTCCCGCGCCCCATGACCGACCGCCCCGGGCTCGATTTCAGCTTTTCAGGCCTGAAGACCCACACCTTGACGACGATTCGCCAGCTGGAAGCCGCAGGCGAGCTGGACGAACAGGCCAAAGCCGACGTGGCACGCGCCTTCGAAGAGGCCGTCGTGGACACGCTGGTCATCAAATGCCGCCGAGCCCTGGACGAGACCGGCCTGAAACGCATCGTGATGGCGGGGGGTGTGAGTGCCAATACGCGGCTGCGCGAGCGTCTGGCCCTGGAGACCCAAAAGCGCCAGGCCCGTGCCTATTACCCCCGTGGGCGCTTCTGCACCGACAATGGCGCCATGATTGCCTACGTGGGCGCCCAGCGTCTGGCGGCAGGAGAACGCGACGAAAGCGGTATCATGCAGGCCACCCCGCGCTGGCCACTGGACACGCTGACAGCGCCCCTCAGCACCACCCGATAAGTCGTTGGCCTATTTGCGCAGCGGGGGCTCTTCCCCCTGCCGCCAACGACGAATATTGAGCATGTGGCGGGCCAGTACCAGCAGGCTGAACCCGCCCACCACGATCATATAGTCAGGCGCCAGCCAGGCGCACAGCAGGGGCGCCAACAGCGC
>NZ_LFGT01000005.1:91196-107654 GCF_002078115.1 Halomonas sp. BC2
GCGGCGGTACCCCACCGCCACGCCATCAGCGCCCAGGCAAGGGCGCTGAGCAGCGCAACGCTGGGCACCAGCACCAGCAACACCCCGAAGGCGCTGGCGACGGCCTTGCCACCTCGAAACCCATACCAGAGCGGGAAACTGTGGCCCAGCAGCACCGCCAGCCCTACCAGCCCCTGCCACATAATCGGCAAGGCCAGCCACTTGGCGGCCAAGACCACCGGCACCGCCTTCAAGGCATCCAGCGCCAGGGTGGCCGCCGCCAGCCGGGGGCCATATAGCCGTAACACGTTGGAAAATCCGGGGTTACAGGAACCGCAAAAGCGCGGGTCGGCCACGCCTGCCCAGCGACAGACGCTCACTGCCGCCAGCCAACTGCCGCTCAAGTACCCCAAGACGATCCACAGCATCCCCTGCTCACCCTGCCTCTCATCAGCCAGCGCCGCCGCCTGACTGTCGTTTATGGTCGTCCTCAAGTACAATCGCCCGCTTGTCGACGCTGGGGAATGGCCTGTGGACCGCATATTGATTGAAGCACTCACCGTAGATACCGTGATTGGCGTATACGATTGGGAGCGCACCATCACGCAATCGCTGAGCCTGGATCTCTCGCTGGCCACCGATATCCGGCCTGCCGCCGCCACCGATGATTTGCGTCTGACCCTCGATTATGCCGCGATCTGCCAGCGAATCCAGCAGTTCGCCGATGAGCACCAGTTTGCGCTGGTCGAAACCTTTGCCGAGCGGCTGGCCGCCTGTTTACAGCACGAGTTTCCGATTAGCTGGCTGCAGCTCCGTGTGCGCAAGCCCGGTGCAGTGCCCCAGGCGACCAGCGTCGGACTGGAAATCACCCGCGGCAGCCTGCCAAAGGCTAGCAAGGATAGCGACCCATGAACCTGGTCACGCTTAGCTTGGGCAGCAATATCGACCCGGAAAAACACATCCGCCTGTGCCTGGATGCCCTGGCAGAGACGTTTGGCGAACTGCAGATATCGCGCATTTTCGAGAGCGAGCCGGTCGGATTCAAGGATAGCCGCAATTTTTACAATCTGGTGGTGGCGTTCCACAGCGACTGGTCCGTGGCCAGACTACAGGCCTGGGCCAAGGCATTGGAAATGGCCCATGGGCGGACGCCTGACATGGTCAAGTGTAGCCCGCGCGCCCTGGATATCGACCTGCTGACCGTGGGAAATGCCTGTGGTGTGGTCGATGACGTAGCCCTGCCCCGGGCTGAAATCACCCAGAACGCTTTCGTACTGCAACCGCTGGCCGAGCTGCTGCCCGACGAGCGACACCCTCGCTGCGATACGCCTTACGCTACGCTGTGGCAACGCTTTTCCCTGGGGCATCAGCGGCTGTGGGCCATCGACTTTCAGTGGCAGGGGCGCTTCGTTTCCCAGGCCGACCCCTTGCCGCGCAAGGTCCACGCGCGCTAAAGCGATGCCTCCACGGCCTCGCGCCGCCGTTGACGCAGCGCTTCTCCCAAGGCTGCCCCTCGGTAGCCTTCGCCCATCAACGCCTGAGGGCTGACCGCGCAGGCGGCTTGCCAGGCCGCCTCCAGCACGGGGCGCAAGCCAGGCGAAAGCCGCTCCAGCAACTGCAGTTGCGCGCTGACCTGGGCAGGCTTGCGCCAGCCATCCAGACGCTCCAGCCAGCCCAGCACACCCTCGGCCTCCAGTGGGGCTGCCAGCAATGTTTTGCTCAAGGCGCTATGCCGTGCCAGCTGCACAACGCTATTGGGCAGCTTCAAACGCACGGCCAAGGCCTCGCGCTGTGACTCGCTCAGCACCGACACCAGCAGCGCATAGCGCCAGTGCGCCAGCGGCGGCTCGCGCTGTTCGGGAGCTGCCTGCATGGCCTCCAGGGCCTGAGCCAGACACGCCTTCGCTGCAAGCTCAGGCCACCAGACGGGCAAGGCATCACACGCGGCCAGGGTCGTGAAATAGCACTCGGGGCTGGGTTCGGCCAGCGCTTTTTCGGTCTCGACCCACACGCGCTCGGCTGCCAGATGCGCCAGCTCTCCGCTGCGGCTGACCGCGCGCATCAAGTCCAGAGTGTCCGGCGCAACGGCAAACCCCATGGAGGCATAGCGGGCTAAAAAACGCGCAGTACGCAGTACGCGCAAGGGGTCTTCACTGAAGGCGGGGGAGACATGGCGAAGCCAGCGCTGCTCGATGTCCCGCTGGCCATGATAAGGGTCGGTCAAATGCCCATCCGCCGCCTGGGCGATGGCATTGATGGTCAGGTCCCGACGGGAGAGATCCTCTTCCAACGTCACGTCGGGGCTGGCGTGCACCTCGAACCCGCCATACCCGTGGCCCGACTTGCGCTCGGTACGCGCCAGCGCATACTCCTCCTGGGTAGCCGGGTGCAGGAACACCGGAAAATCGCGCCCTACAGGTTTGAATCCACGCTGCTGCATCATGTCGGGGGTTGCCCCCACCACCACCCAGTCGTGATCCACCACGGGCCATCCCAACAGCTCGTCCCGCACGGCCCCACCCACTCGGTAGACCTCCAGCCCTTGGGTGTATGTATCCAGCTGAAACATCAGCGGCCTCCCTGCTGGCTGGGCACGCTGACACGCTGGCCGCTCTCGAGCACCAGCGCGCTCAGCGAACCGCCCCACACGCACCCGGTATCGATCCCGTGCACATCGACCTTCGCGCCAGGGGTACGCCCCTCCAGCGCCGCCCAGTGGCCAAACAGCAGGCACAGGTCGTCGGCACGGGGAAACTGAAACCAGGGCGCAAAGCCCGCAGGCGCGCTCTCCAACCCCTCCTTGGCAGCAAAATCGAGCCGCTCCTGGGCATCGATGAAGCGCATCCGAGTGAACACATTGACGATGCAGCGCAGCCTGTCCATGCCTTCGAGCTGGTCGTGGAAGCGGTCAGGCTGATTGCCGAACAGTTGGCTCAGGAAAGCTCCCGCCTGCTCGCTGCCCAGCGCTGCTTGTACTTCTCCGCTCAGCGCCAGCGCCTGTTCGGCACTCCAACTGGGCAGCAGCCCGGCGTGGGTCATCAGCGTGTTATCGGCCTGTACCGCCAGGGGAAGGCTTTGCAGCCAGTCCAGCAAATCGTCACAGTGCCGCGAAGACAGAATGTCGTCCAGTGTGTCGTGGCGCTTGAGCTTGCCGCCCCCCCGTGCCACCACCAGCAGGTGGAAATCGTGGTTCCCCAGCACGCTGCGTGCGGCGCTGCCCAGCGCTTTCACTTCCTGCAGGCAGGCCAGGGAGCCTGGCCCCCGGTTGATCAAATCGCCCACCAGCCAGAGCGTATCGCGGGCGGGATCAAAACTGATTTTATCCAGCAAGGCGACAAACTCGGCATGACATCCATGCAGGTCGCCAATGACATAAGTGCTCATGGGTAAAGGCCTGTTAACGCATTGACGGAGTTGGCTGGCGTGGGCGGCTTGCCGAGCATGGAAAACCGCCGACGAAGGCTCCCGCCTCAATGCAGCTGGCGGGGCACCGCTAACCGAAAGGGCGAGACAGGCACATCGAACGCCCGCTGGGTGTAGGTGTTCAACAGGGTGTAAGCCCCCTCCATGACACCTACCGGGGTTTGCAGTATCGCTCGGCTGGTATAGCGGAACCGTTGCCCCGGGCCAATCAGCGGCTGCTGACCCACCACGCCCTTGCCGCGCACTTCCTGGCTGTCGCCATTGCCTTGGGTGATTTTCCAGTAGCGTGCCATCAGCTGCACGCTATGGGGGCTTTGGTTGTGCACCGTCACAGTGTAGCTGAACACGTAGCGGGCCTCGCTGGCACTCGACTCGGCGTCCTGAAACTCTGGCGTGACGCTGACCTCGATCTCCAGCCCGCTCACGCGTCACCACTCCGCTGTTCCACGTCCTCATTGGCGGCCACATGATTGGCGATGGTCACGTATTCCGCCACGGTCAGGGTTTGCGGGCGCCGGGCAGGGTCGATGCCCAACGCTTCCAGGGCCTCCGCACTGACCCGCCCCTTCAGGTTGTTGCGCAGCGTCTTGCGGCGCTGCCCAAAGGCCAGCTTGACCAGCTCGAAAAGCAGGACCGGATCATCGGCCACTTGGGGTAGCGATGCATGGGGCGTCAGCCGCACGATGGCGGAATCGACCTTGGGACGGGGCACGAAGGCTTCCGGTGGCACGATGAACAGCTGGTCCACCTGACAGTAATACTGCGCCATCACCGAGAGCCGCCCCCAATCGGTGCTGCCGGGCTCGGCCGCCAGCCGCTCCACCACCTCTTTTTGCAGCATGAAGTGCATATCGGCGATGGCTGACCCCATGGTCAGCAGGTGCACGATCAGCGGCGTCGAAATGTTGTAAGGCAGATTCCCCACCACGCGCAGCGGCTGACCATCGCCCTTGAGGGCGGCAAAATCGAACTTCAGCGCGTCGCCTTCGTGAATCACGAATTCGGGGTAGTTGAAAAACTGCACCCGCAACCCCGGAATCAGATCTCTATCCAGCTCGATGACTTCCAGCGTGCCGGTCGCTTCCAGCAAGGGAGCAGTGAGCGCGCCCTGGCCGGGACCGATTTCGACCAGCCGATCGCCTTCACGCGGCCCGATGGCACGGACAATCCGTGAAATGATCCCGAGATCACGGAGAAAGTTTTGACCGAAGCGTTTACGAGCACGGTGCTGCTGGGGCACTTGAGACATCTAACAGTGTTCCTTGGAGGGTTGATTCATGGGGCGGCCTGAGAGGAGGCACGCTGGGTGGCCAGCCGCTGGGCGAGTGCCACCGCCACGCCCAGGCTAGAGGGGTTGGCAATACCGCGGCCTGCCAAGTCCAGCGCCGTGCCATGGTCCACCGAGGTGCGTACCAGCGGCAGCCCCAGGGTGATGTTGGCAGCCTGACCAAAGCCTGCGTATTTTAGCACTGCCAGGCCCTGGTCGTGATACATCGCCAGTACCGCATCGACCTCCGCCAGATGGCGTGGGGTAAACAGGGTATCGGCCGGAAACGGGCCTTCCACGTTCAGGCCCTCGGCACGCAGCGCCTGCAGGGTGGGCGTGATGATTTCCAGCTCTTCGCGGCCCAGGTGGCCATCTTCACCCGCATGGGGGTTGAGCCCACACACCGCCACCCGAGGCTGGGCAATGCCGAATTGACGCTGCAGGTCCGCCACCAGTAGACGGCTGATGCGCGCAATGCGCTCGCCGGTGATGGCATCCGCCACATCGCGCAGCGGCAGATGGGTGGTCACCAGAGCAACCCGCAGGTCGCTTTCGCCCTGCCACTGTGGCGACGTGGCGTGCAGCGCAGCGTCCGTGGCCAACAGCATGACCACCTCATCCACGCCGCAGGCGTCACGCAGCCACTCGGTGTGGCCCGTGAAGTGCGGGTAGCCGCCTTCGATGATCACGCCCTTGTGCAGCGGGGCAGTCACCATGGCCGCCGCGTGTCCGGCCAGGCAGGCCTCCACTGCCGTCTGCAGGGTGTCCAGCACATAGCCTGCATTGGCAGGGTCCAGCACGCCGGGCGTGGCCGGTGCGCGCAAGGCGACCGGCCACACCACCAGGCGCCCTGGCGAGGAGACCTGCTGGCTGCCCGGCTCGGCGACCACGATCTCCACCGTGAGCGCGAGCAACGCCGCCCGCTGGGCGAGCAGCGTCGGGTCACCTACCGCCACGGTGTTGTTCAGACGCCCCTGGGCCGCCAGCATCAGCGTCAGCTCGGGGCCGATACCGGCGGGCTCCCCGGTGGTGATCAGCAGCGGCAGCGACATTACAGGCGAATGTCCACGAAGGCCTGTTCGCGAATTTCACGCTGCCATACTTCCAGCTCTTCATTGGCACGACGTTGGAAGATGGCCTGGCGCACCTGCTCGCGACGGCTCTCTTCGGTCACGTCCTGACGACGACGCTCCAGCACTTCGATCACGTGGTAGCCAAACTGCGAGCGCACCGGCTCGGACAGTTGGTTGGGGCCGAGCGAGTTCATGGCCTCTTCGAAGGCAGGCACCGTCTGGCCGGGGCGCACCCAACCCAGGTCGCCACCGTTCATGCCGCTTCCTCGGTCATCGCTGAGTTCACGGGCAACGGTGGCAAAGTCTTCGCCCCGCTGCAGGCGCTGGCGAGCCTGCTCTGCGCGGCTACGCGCTTGCGCTTCGTCACGGGTGGGCGTCAGCTCGACCAGCACGTGGCGCGCACGGGTCTCTTCGATGAACGACTGGCCCTGCTGAGAGGGCTGCTGCTCGAGAAAACGCTCCACTTCCCGGTCCGACACGGAAACCCGCTGGCTGATCTGACGCTGCTGCACCTGGCGCATCAGCATTTCGCGCCGTATTTCCTCACGCACGCTGGCCAGACTCATGCCATCGGCTTCCACGGCATCGGCAAACTGATCCAGGCTCATGCCATTGGACTCGGCAATGGTACGCAGCTGACGGTTAAGCTCGGTGTCGTCCACGCTCAGGTTGGCGCGGCTGGCCATCTGCAGCTGAATTTCGTCCATCACCATGCGCTCCAGCACCTGCTGGGCCAACTGGCTGCGGGGCGGCAGTTGCCCGCCTTGAGTGGCCGCCTGCTGTTCGATTTGCGCGATGCGGTCGTTCAGCTCGCTGCGCATGATGACACCATCGTTGACAACGGCCACGACGCTATCCAGCGGCTGACGCTGCGCGGATTCGAAGCTCTGGGCCTGAACGCTCAACGGTACCAGGGCAGCACCGGCACCCAGGCACAGGGTCATCATGGTGCCCGCCGAAAGCAGTCTTGCCCGCTGGGAGAACTTGCGGGTCCGCAGGGTCTTTCTGATCGTCATAAAAAGTCTCTTTCAGTCGCCATTCAAGGTGATCGTTAAAGGGGTGTGGGGCGGTAGCCAGGGATCGCCTGCTCAAAGTAGCTGTCGGCCTGTTGACCAACACCGCCAAGACCACGGAAGACAAAGCGCAAGAACAGCCCACGGTCACTAAAGTCGTCTTCCACTCTGGCGGTATCGTTGTCGTCTATCCACTCCCGCCAGACAAGCTGTACGCCGTAGCAGCAGTCGTTCCACTGCAAGCCCGCCAACTGCTCCAGAGGACGATCGTTGGTTTGATCGTGCAGGTAGCGGCCAATCAAATCAATCCTTGGGCTGGCTTTCCAGGCCAGCGACAGGTCCCACTCTTCACGACTGTAGTCGCGGAAGCCGTCGTCGCCGGGCACCACGGAAGGATCGAACCCTTCGATCTCCCAGCGGTAGCCAAGGTTCACTACGTGGCCGTCCGGATGGCGATAACGCACATCGACACTGGAGCGTTCGGTCTGCTCACGCTCGTCGTCGTAGAGCCATTCATAGCCCGTGCTCCAGCGGTCGTTGATCTGCCAGTCCAGACGGGTCACCAGCGGCGAGCGATCTCGCGTGGCCTGATAGCGGCTGAGCGGATTGGCATTGGGAGCATCCTCCGGACGCGGCGGCAGCGTGCTCGGGTCACCGTCACTGTCGATACGCCGCTCGGCGAAGTAGAGGCTCTGGCCAACGCCCAGCGTCAAGCGATCACGCCCGGCGCTGTCTTCGATCAGCCGAGACTGCACGCCCAACGAGACGCGATTCAGATCACCGACCCGGTCAGCCCCCGAGAAGCGGTGCGGGGACCACAGCTGATCCCAGGAGAACGCCCGTTCACGGCTATCGAAGTCCGGCAGTTGGGTCTGGTTGGTGCGCGGCACGTAGGCGTAGTTGATACGGGGTTCGAGGGTCTGGCGATAGTCACGCCCCCCCAGCTCCAGCTCACGCTCGAAGACCAGCCCACCGTCGATGGAGGTGATGGCGACGCTACGCGAGGGCGACGTATCGCGGTCCGTGATACGGTCACCGTAATCCAGTTCATAGGCGGTATGCCACAGCTCGCTGCGCGGTTCGATATAGCCCCAGGGCTGCTCATAACGCCAGCCCACGCTGGGGGTCAGGTGCAGGCGGGTACCAATGGCGGCTTCCCGCTCGGGGACCTGACGTTCGTCCACGTCACGCCAGAAATAGGTCGCGTTGGAGCGCCATTGGGTATAAAACCCGCTGCCCAGCTGCCAATCCGAGTTGGCGGTCAGGCTGGGCAGACGATAGAAGGGACGATCCGTATCGCTGAGCGGGTCTTCCAGGCGCTGAAACCCCTGGGCCCTGGCGTCCAGCTGCCAGCGCTCGCCGCGGTAGTCCACCTGCGCCAGGCGCTCCATGCTGACCCGGTCGCCGCTGCCGAACTCGCCACCAAAGTCGTCGAAATAGCGCCCATCGCTGGCCGCTCCGTAGCGCAGTTGATAGTTACTGCGTGGGGCCAAGGCCCCGGCGTGCTGCGCATCGATGTACCAGCGTTCTTCGCCTTCGAAGCGATTGTCCCCGGTGCTGCTGCCACCATCGCTGCCCAGGAAACCACCCTCCACGATCCCCTGGCTTTGCTCGAACAGGTAGCGATACTCGCCATTGAGCAGCAGCCCACGGTCCGACATCCAGCGCGGTGTTATGGTGGCGTCATGGTTAGGCGCAATGTTCCAGTAGAACGGCTGAGCATAGTCAAAGCCGTCACTGGAGAAGCTCAGCGTGGGCGACAGCAGCCCCGTGTGGCGGCGGTCATCGATGGGAAAACGCAGCCAGGGCCAGTAGAAAATCGGTACGTCCTTGACCTGCAGGCGCGCGTGGCGTGCCGTGCCGAATCCGGTGGCCTGGTTCAACTGGATATCGCTACCCACCAGTTGCCAGCTGTTGGCCCCCGGATCACAGGTAGTGAAGGTGGCATCGCGCAGTCGATACTGCTCTTCTCCGGTTTGCTCCAGTTGACTGGCCTGACCGCGCAGGTGCTGCTCATAGAGCACGTAATGGCTATTGCGCAGCGAGGCGCGATCTTCGTTGAGCATCAGCGTGGCCTGTTCACCACGCACCATGGCCTGACCGTCGCGAATGACCAGATCACCTTCGGCATCGACGCGTTGGCGGTCCGCCGGGAGAAATACCTGATCGGCCTGCAGTTCGGTATTGCCGCGACGCAAGACCACATCGCCGCGCAGCAACGCTTCGCCATCCGCGGCATAATCCGCTTCATCGGTTTCCACCGAGAGCGTTTCCGGGTTCTCTTGCGCGGACAAACGATAGTCGGGCATCACATAGCGCCCACGACACAGCTGTTGACGTGCTTCGTCCTGCCCCCAGGGCTGCCAGTCCAGCGCGTCAGCCGACAGCGGCTGGCCCTGAGCCACCGCTGACAGCGAGGCACCGGCGAGCACACTGCCCAACAGCGTTTGCGCAACCGGAGTGGTGCGCGAGATTCGCTTGCCCATGTTCGTTATCCTTGGCATCCAGAATCGGTATTATACAGCCCGCATCATGCCCGACCAGCAAGGAGCTTGCATGTCCTCTTCCAGGATCGACGCCCTCACCCAGTGGGCAGCGCAGCATCATGGCCTCGCGCCCGCGCATATTCAATTGGCACCGGCGGGCGGCGACGCCAGTTTTCGGCGCTATTTTCGCCTCACGCTCCCCGATGGCAGCACACGCATCGTCATGGACGCGCCGCCCGCCCAAGAGGACTCGGCGCCTTTCGTGGCCATCGGCAAACGCTGGCATGCCGCCGGGCTAGCGGTCCCCTGCATCTATGCCAGCGACCTCGACGAAGGCTTCCTGCTGCTGGAGGATCTGGGCGACACCCCGCTTCAGGACACCTTCACGGACCCTGACAGCACCCGCCAGCGCCACCTTGAAGCGATGGCGCTGATTGCTCAGTTGCAGAATCGTGCCGACCCTGCGGCGCTACCCGCCTACGATGAGGCCCTGCTGGGGCGTGAACTCGATCTGTTCCCCGAATGGTGCCTGGAACGTTGGCTAGGGCTGACCGCCCCCGAGTCGTGGCCCGCTCTGCGTCAGGCGTTGATCCATAGCGCGCTGGCACAGCCCGTGGTCAGCGTACATCGGGACTTCGATGCCATGAACCTCATGTGCCAGGATCAGCAACTGACGATGATCGACTTTCAGGATGCCGTGGCTGGCCCGCTCAGCTACGACCTGATCTCGCTGCTGCGGGGGCGTTACTGCCGCTTCAGCGCCAGCCAGTTTGCCGAGCTGGTATCGCTATTCTACCAGCAGGCTCGCCAGGAGGGACGACTGCTCCGCACCACCTCGGAAGCGGACTTTCTGGTCCAGTGCCATGCCATGGCAGCCCAACGTTCGCTCAAGGTACTGGGCATTTTTTGTCGGTTGACGCTACGCGACGCCAAGCAGGGCTACCTGGCCCGCCTGCCCCACTTCCTCGATCACCTGGAAGATAGCCTGGCGGCCCTGCCTGACCATCGCGCGTTTGCCGAGTGGGCCAGCAGCGTACTGCGCCCCGCCATCATGCAGCGCCTGGCGGAGCAGAGCGCATGAAGGCCATGATCCTGGCCGCAGGCCTTGGCAAGCGCATGCGCCCGCTCACCGACCACTGCCCCAAGCCGCTGCTGCCCGTCGCGGGCAAGCCGCTGATCGTGCATCACATCGAGCGCCTGCGGCAGGCGGGCATTCATGAGTTGGTCATCAATGTCAGCTATCGTGCCGAGCAGATCATGGCCGCGCTGGGCGACGGCAGCGCCCATCAGGTATCCATCCAGTGGAGCCACGAGCCATCTCCGCTAGAAACCGGCGGCGGTATTCGCCAGGCACTGCCGCTGCTGGGCGAGGCGCCTTTTCTGTTGATCAACGGCGATGTGTGGAGCAACTACCTGCCGGACGCTGCCGCGCTGGCCGCCGAGGATCTGGCGCATCTGGTGCTGGTGGACAACCCGGTGCAACACCCTGAGGGCGACTTCGCGCTGCATCAGGGCCGGGTGGCGAGCGCTGGAGCATCACGCCTGACCTTTGCGGGCATCAGCCTGCTGCGCCCCGCTCTGGTGGCCAGCGAGCCGCCTGGGGCGTTTGCCCTGGCGCCGCTGCTGCGCCGGGCCATGGACGAAGGGCGTGTCTCGGGCGAGCATTTCGCTGGCCACTGGGTAGACGTGGGCACGCCAGAGCGCCTTGCGGTGCTGGAACGCCACCTTGCCTGACGGGTTTGCGATAGAGGACGTGCAGGCGACATGGAGAGAAGCCGTGCGTCTGCGCCTGGAAATGTTATGCTGCGCGACTTACCTTTCGTCGCCAGCATGAGGAGAGCAACGTGAAAGCACGGGTAGCATGGACCGATGGACGCCAGTTCGTGGCGGAGTCTGGAAGCGGACACAGCGTTGTGATCGACGGCCCACCTGACCACGGTGGCCGTAATACGGGGCCTCGCCCCATGGAAATGCTGCTGATGGGCATGGGCAGCTGTACCGCTTTTGATATTCTCAACATTCTCGACAAGGCACGGGCAGAGGTCACCGACTGCGTGGCCGAGCTGGATGCCGAGCGCGCCGACGAAGTTCCCGCCGTCTTCACCAAAATCCACGTCCACTTCGTGGTCACTGGTCGCGGCTTGAAAGAGAAGCAGGTCCAGCGCGCCGTGGAGCTTTCTGCCGAGAAGTACTGCAGCGCGTCGATCATGCTGGTCAAAGGCGGTGTCGACATCACTCACTCCTATGAGATCCGCGAAGCTTGAGCCGTCACAGGTCGGCTGACCACGCGGGTGACGCTGCAGCATCAAAAAAAATGGCGTGGCTGGATGCAAGCCACGCCCTGGGCGGGCATAATACGCCCGCTTGTTTTTCCCTTTACTGCGTAGTGCGGGGTCGCTTACAAGGCGGCTGCGTTAGCACGGTGACAAGTGTTTATCGGTTCCGGCGCTGGCTCGTCGGGGTGTCCTCATCTGCCATAGGGAGGTTCGGAAGTGTCAGATAATCTCCGACTCCACGGGTTCAACAACCTGACCAGCTCTTTGAGCTTCAATATTTACGACATCTGTTACGCCAAAACCGAAGAGCAGCGTGCGGCTTATATCGACTATATCGATGAGCTTTACAACGCCGAACGTTTGACGCAGATCCTGAAAGACGTCACCAACATCATTGGCGCTCATGTACTGAACATCTCGCGTCAGGATTATGAGCCCCATGGCGCGAGTGTGACCATTCTGATTGCCGAGCACGAGCTGGATGAACCGACGCCAGGGCAAACCGAGCCAGGACCTGGCCCACTTCCGGAAACGGTCGTGGCCCACCTGGACAAAAGCCATGTGACGGTACACAGCTACCCCGAGTCGCATCCCGACAACGGCATCAGTACCTTCCGGCTGGATATCGATGTATCCACCTGTGGGCATATCAGCCCATTGAAAGCGTTGAACTACCTGATCCACAGCTTCGACTCCGACATCGTCACCATGGACTACCGCGTGCGCGGTTTCACCCGTGACGTCGATGGCAAGAAGCTGTTCATCGATCACGACATCACCTCGATTCAGGACTATCTGGCAGAAGATACCAAGCAGGCCTACCAGATGATCGATGTGAACGTGTATCAGGAAAACATGTTCCACACCAAGATGCTGCTCAAGGACTTCGAGCTGGACAACTACCTGTTCGGCACGTCGCGCCGCGACATCACCTTCGAAGAAGCCCGCGATATCGAAGGCCGTCTGCGCAAAGAGATGCTGGAAATCTTCTACTCGCGCAACCTCGACTGAGGTTGCGGGCAAAAGATTCCGCTGGCACGACGCAAAGCCGCCCTTTCGGGCGGCTTTTTTCATGCTCGTTCAGTGCTCGACATCAGTACTCGACATCAGTGCTCGACACCCGGGGTCGCGCTAATAAAACCCGGCGTCGCCTTCAGGACGCGTCTTGAAGCGCCGGTGCAGCCACAGGTACTGCTCGGGGTGCTTGCGAATGGCCCGCTCGATGAATTCGTTCACCCGGGTGGCATCGGCCACTTCATCGCCGCTGGGGAAGTCTTCGAAGGCGGGCAGGCATTCGATGGTGTAGGTACGGTTGTCCGGGTTACGGTGAAACATCAGCGGTACCACCGGCGCTCCGGTCATGCGGGCGATCTTAGCCGTCAGGCGAATGGTCGCCGCCTGCTGACCAAACAGCGGAGCGAAGACGCTGACATCGCGACCGAAGTCCTGATCCGGGGAGTACCATACGATATGTCCCGCCTTGATCCGCCGCACCACGCCACGCAGGTCGTGACGGTCGATGGCCTGGCCAAAAATGCGCGAGCGTGCCCGGGTCATGAAGCGTTCGAACAGCGGGTTGTTGTGGGGGCGATAGACCACGTCCGCCGGGAAAAACAGCGAGTGCAGCGCGCCACCCAGGTCCAGCGTCGAGAAGTGAATACCAACCACCAGCACGCCCTTGCCCTGAGCCTTGGCATGGGCCAGGTGCTCCTGGCCATGATAGGCCACGCGATGACGCAAGCCTTCGGCATCGCGGCACCAGCCAGTGGCGGTTTCCACCAGCCCAATACCGTTGGCGATGAAGGTTTCCTTGACCAGCTGGCGCTGCTGATCGGCGCTTTTCTCGGGAAAGCAGAGCGCCAGATTGGTGGCCGTGATGTGCCGCCGACGCTTGGCAAGCCGCCACGCCAGCAGGCCTATCATCTTGCCTACCCAAAGCCTGACTCGCCAAGGCAACCAGGCCGCCACGTACATGGCACCAATGGCCAGCCAGGTCGGCCAGTAGCGGGGGTGCGCAAAAGAGCGCGGATAAGATTTCGACATACAGATAACCGTTTAGACGTTGGCCCCATGGTACTGCCGAGGTGCTCTGGGCAGCACGCCGGTCAGCAGGGTATAGCTGATGGTATCGCAGTAGCGGGCCACTTCGTCCACCGACAGCACGCTGCCCTGGGTAGCGCGCCCCCACAGCACGACCTCGCTACCAATGGCGGCGTCGGACACCTCGGTGACATCCACCGTGAGCATGTCCATGGATACTTTACCGGCGATGGGGCAGCGCTGGCCGTTGACCAGTACCGGCGTGCCATCCACGGCATGGCGATCATAGCCATCCCCATACCCTGCGGCGACGACGGCAATCTTCGAGGGGCGTGGGGCCTTCCAGCGTCCGCTGTAGCCCACTGGTTCGCCGACGGCCAGCTCACGCAGGGCGATGATTTCCGAGCGCAGCGTCATTACCGGGCGCAGCTGCCGGGTCAGCTCGCTGGCGACTTCCAAGGGGTCGCTGCCATACAGCATGATACCCGGCCGGTTCCAGTCGCCATGGGCCGTTGGCCGGGCCAGGGTGGCAGGTGAGTTGGCCAGGCAAAGCGGTGCCTTCAACGTGGCCGCCAGGGTCTGCAACACGCCCATCTGATGCTCGAAGTAGCTGGCATCCTGGGCATCGGCGTTGGCGAAGTGGCTCATCAGGTGCAGCGCGGTGACCTGTGGGGCACTGTGCAGACGCTGCCATACCGCAGGCGCCTCCTGAGGAGAGAACCCCAGTCGGTGCATGCCGGAATCGACCTTCAACCAGACGGGAATCGGTCGCTGCGGGGAATAGGCCAAAAGCGCCTCTACCTGCCAGCGGCTGTGCACGCTGATCCACAGGCCATGATGGTCGACCAGCGCCAGCTCGTCAGCGCTAAAGATACCTTCCAACAGGATGATGGGGGCCTTGATGCCGCCTTCACGCAGGCTCAACGCCTCTTCGATACAGGCCACCGCAAACGCGGGCACCTCGGCTTCCAGGGCGTTGGCACAGGCCAGCGCACCGTGACCATAGGCATCGGCCTTGATGACGGCTACCGAGCGGCTCTGAGGCGCACAGCGGCAGGCTAATTGGTAATTGTGACGCAGCGCGTCCAGATCGATATGGGCCACTAACGGGCGCATGGCTATCTCACTTATCAGAGCGCTCGTACGACAGCGCGATGCTGATAATCCGCACGGCTAGCGAACGGATATGGGTTTAGCGGGTGTTACCCGGTTGCCAGACAAACTGGCTATCAAAAACAGCGCACCGAGTGAAATGCTCGGTGCGCTGTAGACTAGCATGTCGAACGTGCTGGCCGGGGCAAGTGGCTTCGACGAGGCTACGCCTCGAAAATCGAATCCAGAGAAAGGCCCTGTTTTTCCAGCGAGCGTCGTAGCTTCTTTAACGCTTCCACCTGGATCTGACGCACGCGCTCACGGGTCAAGCCAATTTCGGCGCCCACTTCTTCCAGCGTGGCGGCTTCATGCCCTCGCAGGCCAAAGCGGCGCACCACCACCTCACGCTGTTTCTCGCTGAGCTCGTCCAGCCAGTGGTCGACATGCTCACGCACGTCGCCATCCACGAGGCACGCCTCAGGTCCTTGCACGTCATCATCGGTGAGCGTATCGATGAGAGGCTTGTCACTTTCACCGCCCATCGGGTAGTCCACCGAAGACACACGTTCGTTGAGCCCCAGCATCTTCTTGACGGTCTCCACCGGCTTGTCGAGATGCTCGGCAATCTCTTCTGCGGTGGCTTCGTGGTCGAGCTTCTGGGTCAACTCACGGGCAGCACGCAGGTAGATGTTCAGTTCCTTGACCACATGAATCGGCAGACGAATGGTGCGTGTCTGGTTCATCAAGGCGCGCTCGATGGTTTGACGAATCCACCAGGTGGCATAAGTGGAAAAGCGAAAACCCCGCTCAGGGTCGAACTTTTCCACCGCGCGAATCAGCCCGAGGTTCCCCTCTTCGATCAAATCCAGCAGCGTCAAGCCACGGTTCAAATAACGCCGGGCAATCTTGACCACCAACCGCAGGTTGGACTCGATCATCCGCGAGCGCCCCAGGGCATCACCCTTGCGCGCCAGGCGTCCGTAATAGACCTCTTCTTCCGGCGTCAGTAGCGGCGAAAAGCCTATTTCATTGAGGTAGATCTGGGTAGCGTCGAGGCTCTGAGTGGATTGGCGGTCGTCCCGACCCAGCGCTTTCTCGAACTCTGCCTCCTCAGCCGTGGCATCGTCATCGGCCTCGTCAAGCGCTTCCTCAACCTCGTCGAGGTCGATCTCCTGTAGGTCCTTCTCCAGCATACTCATGGTCATACCCCCGTTGTCTCGCCTATCCGCCATTCGAAAAAGTCAGGGTGGTCGCACTCCCTGTGCGCGTGCACCTTATTGTTATATGACGCCTTAGTTAGCTGTCCGGGTTACCTTGATCGAGCTAATACGTTACCTTCAGAGCGCGGTGCCTAGCGAGCTGGCAAATAGTCGAGTGGATTCTGTGGCTGGCCATCGCGGCGCACCTCAAAATGCAGCTTGACGCTATCTGCGTCGCTATCGCCCATGGTGGCAATGACCTCACCGGCCTCGACGACATCGTTCTCTTTGACACTTAAACTGTCGTTGTGTGCGTAGGCGCTAAGGTATTGATCGTTGTGCTTCAACAATATCAGGTTACCGTAGCCACGCACACCGCTACCCGCGTACACCACGATACCGGGGCCTGCCGCTCGCACAGGTTGCCCCTTTTGCCCCGCGATATCAATCCCGGCAGTAATGCTCCCACCCTGACCAAACTCACCGGTAATCTCTCCATCGGTAGGCCAGCGCCAGTCGACATTATCGACAGGCGTGAAGGTACGCGAGGAGCGATCCGGGCGAGCGGCCTGAGCAGGCTGCGCCGCAGGCGTTGGCTCTGGCGTTGCGG
>NZ_LFGT01000005.1:107827-124802 GCF_002078115.1 Halomonas sp. BC2
ACCTGCTGCGCAGCTTCCACGGCGCGAGGCTCCGCCGTCAGGCGCTGGTTACGCTCGATGGCGCTCTCATCGGGCAACAGCCAGTCCAGTTCCTGCTCGTTACTGGCAACGGCCGTGGCCTGAGGCTGTAACCCAGTGGCCACCACACCCCGCGACGCCGTGGCAGGTGCCTGACTGGGGGCCGTGCTGGCACCCGCGCCTTCCCGCAGGGCGATGGTTTGTCCCGGGTGAATTTGATAAGGAGGGCTGATGTTGTTCAGGGCCGCCAACTGGCGATAATCCAGGTTGTGCTGCCAGGCAATGCCATACAGGGTATCGCCTGCCTTGACGGTGTATTGAGGGGTATTTTCAACCACGCGACGTGCTTCACTCAAATCGCGTACCTGTGGCGTACCCTGCTGTTGGTTGGCACAGCCGCTGATCGCCAGCGCCAACACCGACACGATAAAAACCTTACGCATGCAATCCCTACTCCTTTTCAATGCCGTGCGCTCACACTCACTGATTCGATTCCCGCTCAATGGCTCGGGGTCGTTGAGCGTGAGGAGTGCGTCACTGCGCGACGATTCAATAGTACGACCAGCAGCGCTCCAAAGACCATCAACGATACGACACCAGCGACCTGCGCGGACTCGCCGGTCAGCACGGCGTAGTCGCTGGGTAACAGATAGCGATAGGCCAGCGGAATCATTTGCCCCTCCGAGCCCAGCTGGTAGCGTAACAGCTCACGCCAGGGCCAGAGAACCGGCAACGAACCGACGATAAACCCTAGTAGCAGCTGCAGAGTTGCCCCATGATAGCGCTTCAATAGCCATGACAGTAGCCGTGAGGACAGGGCAAGACCCAGCAGGCAACCCATGCCGAACAGGATGATGATCCCCAGGTCGAAGCTGCGAATCGCGCCCATGATGGTGCCGTAGAGGCCCATGGTGAGCAATAGAAAACTCCCCGACACGCTCGGCAGCAGCATGGCACTGATGGCGATGGCGCCTGCGACCACCACGACCATCGCTTCATTACCGATCATCAACACCAGCGGCATCATGCCCGGCAGCAGTTGAGCCAGCAGCAACCCCAGGGTGAGCGGCAGCAGATAGGCTAATTTCCAGCGCTCGCCCGCCTGCCCGACGACCAGCCCCGAAGCCGCCACCAGTCCGAAAAAGAAGCCCTGCAGCAGCAGTGGATGGGCCTCCATGAGCCAAAGCGCCAGGTGCGCGACGCTGAACAGGCTGATGGCGACACCGGCCAGCAAAGGCATCAGGAAGGCCAGGTTGAGGTGGACATAAAGCCCGCGCAGCCCGCCGCGCCGCCAAGCCCCCAAAGCGCTGGGGCCAAACTGCTTGATGGTGTTGATCAGTTCTTCATAGATACCGGTAATGAACGCAATGGTGCCACCGGACACTCCGGGAACGGCATCGGCGGCTCCCATGCCAGCGCCTTTGAAAAAAAGTCCTATCGTTCGACGCTTCAATCCACGACTCCTTGCAACAGGGGAACAAAACGCACGGGTTCAAGCCGGCGCTTTTCAAATGCACAGCCAATGCGCTTGACTTGGGTCAGCCACTGGCTGCCGTCGGACTCTTCCAGCGGCGCAATCAATACGCCTTCTGGCGTCAACTGCTCAAGCAATGCCTGGGGCAGCGTTTGCGCACAGGCAGTGAGCAAAATCACATCGAAAGGGGCGGCTTCCGGCCACCCTTCGCCCCCATCGGCCACGGCGAGGGTCGCCGGGGCATCCAGCCGCCACAGTCGCTCTGCCGCACGCGCGTGCAGCGCGTGGATGCGCTCGACGGAGTAAAGAGTGTCGACCAGGCGCGACAGAATCAGCGTTTGGTAGCCGGAACCCGTTCCGACCTCCAGCACACGCCGGGGCGACGCCTTCAAGACCAGCTCGGTCATGCGCGCTACGGTCAGGGGTTGCGACAGGGTCTGTCCAAAACCAATCGGCAACGCGGTGTCTTCATAGGCGCGGTGCGCCAGTGCTTCATCCACGAACAAGTGGCGTGGCTCACGGGCCATGACCTCCAGCACCCGCGTATCCTGTACGCCCTGCTGCTGCAGCCGTTCGATCATGCGATCTCGGGTGCGCTGAGAGGTCATACCACGCCCTCTCAACTCGCCGGGAGATAGATCAGGCAAAGGCATCCAACCAGTCCTGTACATCACGGCGCGCCGGGTGGCGCGTCAGGTCAGTTTGCAGCGGGGTAATCGAGACATAGCCCGCCTCGACCGCCGCAAAATCGGTATCTTCACCATCATCGGCGTTGGCCGCCACCGGGGCAATCCAGTAGCGCGTGCGGCCACGGGGGTCTTGCACCGGCACGGGCTTTTCAGCGGGGCCGCGATACCCTAGCCGAGTGACCTTGACGCCTTTGATGGCTTCCCAAGGCAAATCGGGCACATTGACGTTGAGCAGCGTACGCGGCGGCAGCGACAGTCGATCAGAGGCCCCCACCAGGCTGGCCGCTACGTGCGCGGCCGTATCGAAGTGCTGGGTGCCGCACAGCGACATGGCGATGGCCGTCATGCCCAGGTTACGGCCCTCCATGGCGGCGGCTACCGTCCCGGAGTAGAGCACGTCATCGCCCAGGTTGCTGCCATGATTGATGCCGGAGATAACCAGGTCTGGCCGTTCGTCCCACAGGCCGTTCACGCCCAGATAGACGCAGTCGGCCGGGGTGCCATCGACGCTATAGAAACCGCTGTCCAGTGCGGTCAGCGACAGCGGCCGAGACAGGGTCAGCGAATTGCTGGCCCCGCTACGATCGCGGTCAGGGGCAACCACGCGCAGGTGCGCATGGGCCGTGAGCGCATCATGCAGCGCCTTCAGGCCGGGGGCGTGAACGCCATCGTCATTGGAAAGCAGCAGTCGCCGCATGTTGGTCTCCTTACACGTACATCAGGCGGTATCGGGATGGTGGATCAACTCGCCGATCACCGCCGTGGCAAAACTACCTCGCGGCAGGGCAAATGAGAGTAGCACAGCGCCGTCTTCATGGGTGATGCTGGGCGCCACCAGGCAGGCCCTCAGTGCCCGTTGAGCACGCTTGACGCCACTTTTTTCAAGCCCTTCACACAGCGCTGGATGCCGCTGTCGAAGCAATGTCTCATACTCCGCCGCCGCCCCCTGCGCCAATTCACCAACACCCCACAACACCCCGGTGGGGTGAAGATCCATCGCGGCGGCCCGCTCGATCAGCGCCTTATCCACTGAATCGACGGCAAACACGCTCTGGGTTCCTTCCAGCATCAGCGTGTCACCTGCCAACGGGCAGCACCAACTGCCCTCCTGCAAGCGCACGCTGAGCAGTTCGTTGAACAGAAAGCTGCGGGCGGTCGAGAGCATCATGCCCTGGCGGTCATCGCGTTTGCGCCAGCCCTTGGCCAGCACCGCCTGGGCTCGCTGCAAGTTGCGGGCACCCGCGCCAAAGCGCTGATGGCCAAAATAGTTGGGGACGCCGTGACGGCACAGCGCTTCCCATCGCGCGGTAAAGTCTTCCCGCTGCACGGCGTCGCCACTGAGCCGCAGTTGAAAATGGTTGGTGCGGTGCACGCCGCGCTTCAGCTTGCGCGGGTGGCGCGCCTGCTCCAGCACCTGAATGCCCAGCTCGGCCAGAGCGGCTGCCAGCCCCTCAGGCGCTGGGCGCCCCGGCAGATGTACGCTGAGCCACTGTCGCGTGACGGCGACCCGGTCTTTCATTCCTGAGTAGCCGATGTCGCGCTGCCCCACGCTGCATAGTCGGCTGAGCTGTCTGACCACATCCAGTGTGGTCAGGTTGCGCTTCTCCACCCGCAGCCAGAGGTGCTCGCCCTGCCCTTCGGGGATGAAGTCGAGCTGCTCGTCGACCCAAAAATCTTCCGGCGCGGTGCGGTAGTGGCCAGGGGCGGGCGGGCCGAAATCGGCCGTCAGGCTGCGCTGCCAATCAGGAAGTTCAAGCATCCGCTGACACTCGCGGGGTCAGCAGCACCACGGCCTCGGCGGCGATACCTTCACCCCGCCCGGTGAAGCCCAGCCGCTCGGTGGTGGTGGCCTTGACGTTCACCTGGCCCAGGGCGATTTCCAGATCCTGGGCAATGACGGTTCGCATGGCCTGGAGATGAGGCGCCATTTTAGGGGCCTGCGCCATCAAAGTGGCATCGAGATTGCCCACCTCGTAGCCGGCATGGCGCACCAGCGACATGACGTGACGCAGCAGGCCACGGCTGTCGGCGCCTTGCCAGGCGGGGTCGGTATCCGGAAAATGATGGCCGATATCGCCCAGCGCACAGGCACCCAGCAGCGCATCGCTGATGGCATGCAGCAGCACATCACCATCGGAGTGCGCCACGAACCCCTGCTCGAAGGGCAGCGCGACGCCTCCAATCATGAGATGGTCGCCGGGTCCAAAGCGATGCACGTCAAATCCATGGCCAATTCGCATTAGGCGCTCCTGTTGCCGTTATCCGCCATCGACGCGGCGGCTTGTTGAGTGTGTAGGATGGCGCCAGCCAGCGCCAGATCGCCGGGGTGGGTCACTTTCAGGTTGTCGCGGCGGCCGCTGACCAGCCGCGGCGCTTCTCCCAATGCTTCGACGGCAGAGGCTTCGTCGGTGACCAGCGTACCGTGCTGTTCGGCATGCTCCAGGGCGCGCAGCAGCAGCGCGTAACGAAAGCCTTGCGGAGTCAGCGCATGCCACAGACCGTCGCGGGGTTCAGTGCGCAGGCTGCACTGATCACCTCGGTCACGCTTCATGGTGTCGGCCACCGGCATGGCCAACAGCGCACCGGCCGAATGGCGCTGGATGGCCGCATGCAGCGCCAGCAAGTCCTGCTGGGTAATACAGGGGCGCGCCACGTCATGCACCATGACGATGTCATCCGCACGAGCGGGAATGGCACGCAGCGCGTTGAGCACACTATGCATTCGCTCCTGGCCGCCATCGACCCGCTGCCAGCGCTTGAACGGTACGCTATGCGGGTCGAACCAGCTGTCGTCGCGATCCAGACAGAGCACCAGGTGGGCCTCAGGAAAAGCCTGGGCTAGCCGTGCCAGGGTGTGGGCCAGGATCGGCTGCCCATCGAGCGACAAATACTGTTTGGGTCGATCAGCCCCCATACGTTTACCCTGCCCTGCGGCGGGCACCACCAGCCAGAGCGTTTCACTCATGGCTCACCGCCTTCGCGCTCACGCGGTGGAATGACTCCCGGCTGGGCGATCAACCCCGCATGAATCCCCAGCAGCTCGTTTTCGATGGCGACACCAGGCACCCAGAAAAATTGCTCGTCGGAACGCACCATGCCCATATCGCTGCGCGCACGCTCTTCGATGGCGGCCAGCCCGGTTTTCAAATCCGTGACCTCGGCCGCCAGTCGGGCGTTACGCTCGCGCAGGGGCTGATTGGCCGCTTCCTGTTCAGCCACACGCTCTTCGACCCGCTGAAGGTCGCGCCAGCCGCCGTTGCCCAGCCACAGCTGGTACTGCATCAGGCCAAGCACCGCCAGCAGTATCACCAAGAGCCATCTGTGCATGAGAGTGTTCCTGTATAAAAGCCAGAGCGGCGCGCATTATGCCATCAAGCCGCAGGGTCCTGCGACGCCAGAGGCGACTTATAGGGTAAAGACTGGCTGGCCGCCTGCCGATACGCCTGAACATGCTCGGCTTCCTGCTGGCAAAACTGCCCTACTCCGGCAGCCAACCCAGGGTGAACGATGTAGTGCAGCGAACGCACGCGCTGCGGGGTAAAGCCGCGCACCAGTTTGTGCTCTCCCTGCGTGCCGGGGTCGAACAGCGTCAACCCGGCTTCCAGGCAATACTCGATACCTTGATAGTAGCAAGCTTCGAAGTGCAGGCAGTCGGCGACCACTTCACTGCCCCAGTAGCGGCCATAGAGGGTCGTGGCATCCTGAAAACAGAGCGCCGCTGCCACCGGGCGGTCTTCCAACCGGGCCTGGATCAGCACCAGTGATTCGGTCATGGTATGACGCAGGCGCTCGAAAAAAGCGTGATTCAAGTACGGTGGGCGACCACGCTCATGGTAGGTAATGGTGTAGCAGCGGTAGAAGTGCGCCATGTCTGCGTCACTGATCTCACTGCCCACCAAACGCGTCAGGGTAATCCCCTGCTCGGCCACCAATCGGCGCTCACGTTTGATCATCTTGCGGCGCTTGGAGGCCAGCGAGGCCAGAAAGCCTTCGAAATCCCCAAACCCCTGGTCACGCCACTGAAACTGTACGCCTTCACGAGTGATGAGCTGCGGCCACTGTCGTTGCCAGGCGCCCACCTCCTGCTCATGGGCAAACAGCAGATGCCAACTGGAGAGCTCCCGGGCTTCACACAGCTGCTCGATACCCTGGGCTAAACAGGCGTACACCTCAGCAGCAGGTGCCTCCTCGGCGATCAGGGTGCGTGGCCCAGGCACAGGGGTGAACGGCACCGCACTCAGCGCCTTGGGGTAATACTGCCCTCCTGCCCGTTCCAGTGCGTCGGCCCAGCCCCAGTCGAACACGTACTCACCATAGGAGTGGTATTTGCGATACAGCGGCAGCGCCCCGACGAGCTGCTGCCCTTGCCAGACGCACAGATGACTAGGTTGCCATCCCGTGACAGCACTGACCGAGCCACTTTGCTCCAGCGCCTGGAGAAACGCATGACGCATGAACGGCTGACCCGGCGCAGCCAATGCATCCCACTGGCTTGCCGAAACGGCCTCGATGGCAGGTAGAATGGTCAACGACAGAGAAGGCATGACAGCTCCCAGGGCACGGGCAGACGCCGTGGATGGCTTACTTTACCATTAACGATGTGAACAAGTGTCAATGTCTGGCGCCGAGGGTTTTCCCCTCTATAACCTGCCAGTATGGTCAATGTCGAACGATTCCAAGGAGTGGCCATGAAGCGTGATCTCACGTCCCTATTGACCGCGCAGCGGGAAACCGCCGCCACTGCGCCTTACCCGACCCTCGCCATTCGGCGCGAGCGGCTGGCACGCCTGGCACTCATGACACGGCGCCATCAACGGGCGATCACCCAGGCGATTCAAGCGGATTTTGGTCAGCGCAGTGAAGTGGAAATTCGCCTGGCCGAGATCAGCTCGGTGCTGCACGCCATTCGCCACGCCCGCTTGCATTTGTGGCACTGGATGCGCCCACAAGCCGCCACCATGCCCTGGCGGCTGTGGCCAGCGCGCGCGCGCATCTCGCCCCAGCCGCTGGGGGTGGTGGGCGTCATGTCTGCCTGGAACTACCCCTGGTGCCTGGCGCTGATGCCCATCGTGGATGCGCTGGCCGCGGGTAATACCGTGCTCCTCAAGCCCAGCGAGCAGGCGCCGCATACCAGCGCGCTGCTGGCCCAGCTGGTGCCGCAATACTTTACCGATGACGAGTTCGTGGTGATCGAGGGAGGCGAGGACGTTGCCGCCGCCTTCAGCGCACTGCCGTTCGACCACCTGGTCTTTACCGGCTCGAGCCGCGTAGGCCGTCTGGTCGCAGCCGCCGCTGCGACCAACTTGACCCCGGTGACGCTGGAGCTGGGCGGCAAGTCGCCTGCGCTGGTTGCCAGCGATGCGGAGATGGGGAGCGCCGCCGAAGCCATCGTGTTCGGCAAAGGATTCAACAACGGCCAAACCTGCCTGGCTCCCGATTATGTTCTTGTAGAAGCCAGCCGCCTGGAAGCGCTGATCAAGGCACTGGAGCAGGCCATACGCCAGCAGCGCCCCAATGCCAGGGAAGCCACCGGCCATGTCAGTGAACACTTCGCCACACGCAGTGAGCGCCTGATCGAGCAAGCGCGTGATCAAGGTTGCCGCGTGATCGATCACGGCTCGCATGCTCCGGCGCTGGTGATCGACCCCCATCAGGGGCTTGCTCTCATGCAAGAGGAGATCTTTGGCCGTGCCTTGCCGATCATCAGCGTACAGCATCAGGAGGACGCGCTGCGCTTCATCAACGCTCGCCCAGCGCCGCTGGTGCTGTATGCCTTTACCCATGACAAGGCGCTGCAGCAGCGGCTGCTTGAGGGCACTCGCTCGGGCGCGCTGGTGTTCAACGAAACATTGCTGCACCACGCCGTGCCTTCGCTTCCCTTCGGGGGGGTAGGTGAAAGCGGCATGGGGGCTTATCATGGCCGCCACGGCTTCGAGCGTTTCAGCCATATGCGGGGAATGTTTTATCAAGCCAAACGCGCCAACAGCCGCTGGCTGCGACCTCCTTATCGCCGCTGGCTGCTGAAATTGCTCAGGCTCGGTTAAAGATTACAGGCCAACGCCCGATATTTATCTAATATACTTTGATTGGATACGCTCACACACTCAGGGATAGGTTGCGAAGCGGCGCAAGGGTATTACTATGCTCGTCCACTACCTGCCGATGAGTTCTATCACTGGTACACCCAGTGGACGCCTCGTTTACCCTCAATGCCTGCCACGGAGTCAGTCAATGGCGCATGATCTGCTAGACCGCCTAAGGGAACGTCTCGAAGAGTTGAACCGCTCGGAGCGCAAGGTGGCAAACGTGATTCTCGAGGACCCGGCAGCCGCCACCAGCCTGAGCATTGCCAGCCTCGCCCAGGCGGCCAGCGTCAGCGAACCTACTGTGAACCGTTTTTGCCGCAACTTCGGCGCCAAGGGCTATCCCGATTTCAAGATCAAGCTGGCGCAGAGCCTGGCCGGCGGAACGCCTTACGTGACCCGTGCCGTCGAGCCCGGCGATACGGCCACTCAGTACACGCACAAGATTTTTGGAGCCACCATTGCCGCCCTGGACGAAGCCCAGCGCGAGGTGGACATGGCCGCGGTCGAGCGCATGGTGGATTACCTGACCCAGGCCAAGCAGATTCACTTTTTCGGGTTGGGTGCCTCCGGCGCCGTGGCCCAGGATGCGCAGCACAAGTTCTTCCGCTTCAACTTGCCGGTCATGGCATATGTGGATGTGCTGATGCAACGCATGGTGGCTGCCGCCTGCCATACGGGCGATGTGGTGGTGATCATTTCCTACACGGGCCGCACGCGGGAACTGGTCGATATCGCCAGGGTGGCCCGCGAAGCAGGCGCCGTGGTGCTGGGGATTACCGCCCCCGACTCTCCGCTCTCACGGGAGTGCACCGCGACCCTGGAAGTCGCCACCCCCGAAGATACCGACCACTACATGCCCATGACCTCCCGAATGATTCAGCTCACCTTGATCGATGCGCTGGCCACGGGGGTCACCCTCAGGCGCGGCGAAGATTTCTTGCCGCACCTGAAGAAAATCAAGGACAGCCTGCGCGATACCCGCTTTCCGGCCGAAAAGCCCATCAAGTAACGCGGCGACTACGCATCTACCGCCGTGGTCACGGTAATCTCGACTTTCAACTCATCGGCAGGCATCGGTGCACACACGCAGGTGCGTGCCGGTGCATGGCCTTCCGGTACCCAGGCATCCCAAACCTCGTTCATGGCCGCAAAATCGCTGCCCTCCTTGAGGTAGATCGTCGCACTGAGCAACTGCTCGCGGCTGGAGCCGATCTCCTTCAATAGCGCATCCACCCGCGCCAGCATGCTCTCGGTCTGCTCCTTGATATCGCCATGGCGCGCCTCGGGGCCCGCCACCTGGCCACACAGATACGCCACGCCGCCATGGATCACGGCACGGCTCATGCGGGCTTTTGTATCATGACGCTGAATACTCATGGTTCAATTTCCTGTATCGATTAAAAAAAGCAGTGTAAACCGCCAGCAAGCCACTGCCTATCCCATATCGAACTGGCCGGTCATATCGAACAGCCCGTCTCAGGTAGGTACCGGGCGGTGCTCGAAGACACGGCGCAACACAAAGCTGGTATGCGCCCCCGTGACCCCTTCGATCCGATTGATGACATGCAGCAGCAGATGCTGGTAGTCATCCATGTCCTTGACCAGAATCTTGAGCTGAAAGTCGGCGGCTTGACCCGTGATGATCAAGCACTCCACCACGTTGGGAATGTCACGCACGTGGCGCTCGAAGTTATCGAAGCGCTCGGGGGTGTGTTGATCCATGGAAATATGCAGCAGCGCCATCAGCTGATAGCCCAGCGGCCGAGCGTCCACCACGGCCCGGTACTGAGTAATCAGCCCATGGGTTTCCAGCGCCCGAACCCGGCGCAGGCAGGGGGATGGCGAGAGGCCTATGCGTTCGGCCAGTTCCTGGTTACTGATGCGCCCTTCCTGCTGAAGGATATCCAGGATACGACGGTCATAACGATCCAGCGTCAGGGGAGTCACCGACATGCTCGACAGCCTCTACTAATGAAATCCATAAACCCGCCATATTCTGCCACTTTTTCTGCCCACTGGCCTATTTTCGCAATAACCTTTCGCGGCATTCTGGTTACACTAGCATGGCTGCCAAAAGCAGCTGCTCCCAGGGCCTCTTACCCGGAGGCCTGGCACGCGGCTCACGCCACAAGCGGCCGCCTCAAACAACCTCATGCTTTCAGGAAACTCACCATGTCTGCCTTCGATCATCGCAAGTATCGCCCTGCCCCGCGGGTACCCGCGTTCAATCGCCAGTGGCCCGACCGGGAACTGACCCACGCTCCCATCTGGGTGAGCGAGGACCTGCGCGATGGCAACCAGGCGCTACTGGAGCCGATGACCGTCGAGCAGAAGCAGCGCTTTTGGCACCAGATCATCAAGGTCGGTATCAAGGAAGTGATGGTCGGCTTTCCCTCCGCCAGCCAGCCGGATTACGACTTCGTGCGCTGGCTGATCGAAGAGGATCAGATTCCCGATGACGTCACCATTGCCGTGCTGGTGCAGTGCCGAGAGCATTTGATCGAGAAAACCTTTGCCTCGCTGGTGGGCGTCAAGCGCGCCATCATCCACCTGTACAACTCCACGTCGACCATTCAGCGCGAACGGGTCTTCGAGATGGACCGCGACGGCATTACCGACATCGCCGTTCAGGGCGCCACCTGGGTCAAGACCCATGCCGCGCAGTACCCCGACGTCGATTGGCGTTTCCAGTACTCCCCTGAAAGCTTCTCCAGCACGGAGATCGATTTTTCACTGGCCATCTGCGAAGCGGTCATGGATGTGTGGCAGCCCACGCCAGACAACCCGTGCATTCTCAACCTGCCCACCACCGTGGAAGTGGCCGGCCCGCACCACCACGCCGACCAGATCGAGTACTTTTGCCAGCATATCAGCCGTCGGGATAGCGTGATCATTTCGGTACACACCCATAACGACCGGGGCGGCGCAGTGGCTTCTGCCGAGCTGGCCCTGCTGGCGGGTGCCGATCGCGTCGAGGGCACGCTGCTGGGCAACGGCGAGCGTACCGGCAACATGGATATCGTGACGCTGGCCATGAACCTGTACAGCCAGGGCATCGACCCGGCGCTGGATCTCTCCAACCCCGACGAGATCATCCAGGTCGTGCATGAGTGCACCGGCATTGCCATTCACCCCCGCCACCCCTGGGTGGGCGAGATGGTCTACACCGCGTTTTCCGGCAGCCACCAGGATGCCATTCGTAAATCGCTCAAGCATCAGAAGCCCGATGAGCCGTGGCAAGTGGCCTATCTGCCCATCGACCCCCATGACATCGGCCGCGACTACCAGGCAGTGATCCGGGTCAACAGCCAGTCAGGCAAAGGCGGCATGGCCTTTTTGCTGGAGCGGGACTACGGCATTCACCTGCCCCGCTGGATGATGCTGGCACTGGCCCCCCACGTGCAGAAAGAGAGCGAGCGGCGCAACAGCGAACTCTCCAGCGCCATGGTCCGCCAGGTGATGTTCGATCAGTTTGCCCTGGATGCCCCGCTCTCCCTGGCGGATTACCGGCTCTCCAAAGGCCACCAGGAAGGCATCGACATCACCCTGTGGCACGGAACCGAAACGCTACGCCTTTCCGGCACGGGTAACGGGGCCATGTCATCGTTTACCGACGCCTGGAAGCAGCATACCGGCAGCCACGTGGCCATTCTGGACTACAGCGAGCACTCCCTGGGGGGCAACAGCGAGGCCAATGCCATTGCCTTCGTGCAGCTGAATATCGACGGCCAACGGGTATGTGCCGTGGCAGAAGATAGCGACACCGTGAGTGCCTCGCTCAAGGCCGTGCTGTCAGGCATCAACATGGCCAACATGGCGGCATCCAGCGAGGCCCCCGTCGAGCACTCCTCCATGGCCACCGCTTGATCTTCGCCAGTTGAGACATGACGGCTGAGATATGAAGATTGAGGCATGAAAGTGAGCAAGGCCCGCCCTCAGGGCCTTGCCAAACATGCTACACTTTCCGGCCTTGATTCTGCTTTCCGCACGAGGCCACCATGGACGCTGGCATGGCCAGTCTCTTTCTGATTGCCCTGGGAGGCGCGCTTGGCGGCATGGGCCGCTTTGCCGTGTCCAATGCCGCCGCGAAACGGCTAGGCAAAGCCTTCCCCTGGGGCACGCTCATCGTCAATGCCAGCGGCGCGCTCTTGGCGGGCTGGCTGCTGGCACATTATGGCCTGCAGCATCACGACCCCCATCTGGGCCTTCGCCATCATCGGCCTGCTAGGCGGCTATACCACCGTCTCCTCCTTCAGCCTGCAAACCCTGGAGCTTTACCAGTCCGGCCAAGCCGCTCGGGCGGCACTCAACGTTGCCAGTACGTTAGGTTTGGGGCTCTTGATGGCCACCCTGGGCTGGTGGCTGGGCGGGGGGTTGTCATGAACGCCTATCTGGCCGTTGGGCTCGGCAGCGCCGTGGGCAGCCTGCTGCGTTACGGGGTGTCACTGGCATCCCTGGCAGCGCTTGGCAGCTATTTCCCCTGGGGCACGCTACTGGTCAATGTCGCGGGCTCGCTGCTGATCGGCTGGCTGGCGGCCACCACCTCGCGCTTTCCCCGCAGAGCGCTGGCACGCCACCAACCTCTGCTGGTGGCAGGCTTTTGTGGCGGCTTCACCACCTTTTCACTGTTCGGCCTGGAAACGCTCTACCTCGCCCAACAGCCCCAGTGGTGGCTAGCACCGCTCTACGTGCTGGTCAGCGTCCCGCTATGGCTGCTGGCCGTCTGGGCCGGAGAGCGCTGGGCGCTTGCCTCCTCGCCCACACCGTGACGTCTGTGTGCCAAGCGCACAGGCACACGCCAGTCTCGAATAAAGACTGGCGTGCATGGCACTCCTGACGGCAGACGGTAGGTCAGCGCAGAATCAGTACCGGAATTCGGCTATTGCGCAGCATGGTCGTGGTTGTGCTGCCGACCAACAAATGACGAATCCGCGAGTGCCCGTAAGCGCCCATGACCAGCAGGTCGATGGCGTTTTCTTGCTCATACGCCTGTAAAACGTCATCCACTTCCCCGGCACGAATTTCTCCCTGCACATGATGTCCCGCATCGCGTAAGGTGCCAAGCGCCCATGCCAGCTCGCTGCGATGCTCCACCGTGTCTGACCCGACAATCAGCACATGGCAGGTGACCCCCGCGAACAGCGGGGAGCGGGCCAACATCTCGATACCCTTTTTGGCCGTTTTGCTGCCATCGAAGGCCATCAATACCTGCTCTGGACGCTTGAAGGCTCTGGGCACCATCAAAATCGGACGGTGCATTTCACGCACCATACGCTCCAGGTGGGCGCCCAGATGCCCGCTTGCCTGATGATCGGTTTCACCACGCTTGCCCACTACCAGCAAGCGCATCTCTTTCTCCAACGCCACCAGCGTTTCCACCAGCGTGCCATTCAGTTGGCGGAGAGTGGGCGCACTCACACCACCTTCTACCGCTCTGGCACTGGCAGCTTCGAGCATCAGCTTGCCTTGCTCTCGGTTTACCCTGGCACGCTGCTCATCCAGCGCCGAAAGCTCTTCCATCAACTTTTCGCGGGCACCAAAACGCAGGCTGCCGGACAAATCCTGCGCTTCGGGCACGCCTGCGTGGTTATCCACGATGTGCACAAACGTCAAAGGTGCTTCCAGGGCCAGGCTGGCCCAGGCGGCGTAGTCACAAACGCCTTCGGCAAATTGGGAGCCGTCAATGGCGGCGATTACCTGTTCAGTCATGCTGTTCTCCTTACCGTGCTCAGTGGCCGCCCATCAGCTTTTCAACCGCTTCCGGGTCGTTATGCACCGCGTAGCGATCTACCACGGTGGCGCTAGCTTCGTTCAGGCCTACCAGCTCGACCTCGGTGCCTTCACGGCGGAATTTGATCACCACGCGATCAAGGGCCTGCACGGCGGTCACATCCCAGAAGTGCGCTTTCGATAGATCAATGGTGACCTTATCGACGCTCTCTTTGAAATCGAACGCAGCCATGAAGCGCTCGGACGACGCAAAGAACACCTGCCCGACCACCTGATATTCGCGCTTCTCTCCAGGCACGAGCTCTTTGGAGCCCACGTACATGATGTTGCCGACTTTATTGGCGAAGAACATGGCCGCCAGCAGTACACCCACAAAGACACCCATCGCCAGGTTATGAGTGCTCACCGTAACGGCGACGGTTGCCAGCATGACGATATTGGTGCTCATCGGGTGTTTCTTCAGATCGCGAATGGACTCCCAGCTAAAGGTACCAATCGACACCATGATCATCACCGCCACCAGCGCGGCCATGGGGATTTGCGACACCCATTCCGACAGAAACACCACCATCAGCAGCAGCACGACACCGGCAATCAGCGTGGATAAGCGCGTACGACCACCGGATTTGATGTTGATCACCGATTGGCCAATCATGGCACAGCCCGCCATACCGCCCATCAGTCCGGCACCAATGTTGGCGGCGCCCTGGCCTTTACACTCGCGATTCTTATCGCTGGAGGTATCGGTGAGGTCATCCACGATCGTGGCCGTCATCATCGATTCCAACAGGCCCACGACCGCCAGCATGACCGCGTAAGGGAAAATGATCATCAGCGTTTCAAGAGTCAGCGGCACGTTCGGCCACAGGAAAACGGGCAGCGTATCCGGCAGTTCGCCCATATCGCCGACGCTGCGAATCTCCATACCGCTGACCATGTACACCACGGTCAATACCACGATGCACACCAGCGGTGACGGAATCGATTTTCCCACCACCGGTAAATAGGGGAATAGATAGATGATGCCCAGCCCGGCGGCTGTCATGGCATAGACATGCCAGGTCACGTTGGTAAGCTCCGGCAGCTGGGCCATGAAAATCAGAATCGCCAGCGCGTTCACAAACCCGGTGACCACCGAGCGCGAAACGAAGCGCATCAGCTCCGCCAGCTTCAGGTAGCCCGCGATGATTTGTAATACACCCGTCAATAGCGTGGCCGCCAGCAGATACTCCAGGCCATGCTCTCTCACCAGCGTCACCATCAGCAGCGCCATCGCTCCAGTGGCGGCAGAAATCATGCCTGGGCGGCCACCGGTAAAGGCGATGATGACGGCAATACAGAACGAGGCATACAGCCCCACCTTGGGGTCGACGCCCGCAATGATCGAAAATGCGATGGCTTCAGGAATTAGCGCCAGCGCGACGACAATACCTGAGAGCGTGTCGCCCTTGATATTGGAGAACCACTCATGTTTGCTGAAAAGTGCCATTCAGGGAATCCATGGTTTGAGGGTGATAGACATTGCGCACCAGGACCGCACAGAGGCAGTGAGTGAGCATAGCGTTGTCAAAGTTTTTAGAGGATGGCTACCAAACGAAGACGCCAATGCGCCGATAGCCAATTGACGGCAACGGAATGCCACGGCACCGAGATGACACGAAAAGCGTCATGGCGCCGAAAAGGAGGGAGAACCTAGGGTGGAGTCATCAGCCCTGATATCGGCAGGGCGATGGCTGCCATGGTGTTGTTCATTACACAGAAACCTTGCTGCTTTATCGTGTCCGGCGAGGGAGAAGCCGCCATGAGCGCGGCATTTTATCAGTAAACAGGGGCCTTCGCACCCATCTCCCTGGACGTTTAGACGATGACCCGCCCCCGAAGTATCGCTTACCATGGCACTCAAATAGCGGGCCCAGCGCCTGCTCTCCATCACTTTTCAACCACGTCACGAGAGGATCCGCACATGAGCCAGACAGTAGCAGTGATCAAAGGCGACGGCATCGGCCCCGAAATCATGGACGCCACCCTGAAGGTGCTGGAGGCCCTCGAGTGCGGGCTGGCCTATGAGTTTATCGATGCGGGACTGGTCGCGCTCGAGAAGCACGGCACGCTGGTGCCTCAAACATCGCTGGATGCCATCGAGAAACACGGTATCGCCCTGAAAGGGCCGCTGACAACGCCGATTGGCAAGGGCTTCTCCTCCATCAACGTTCAGTTGCGCCGTCATTTTGACCTTTATGCCAACGTTCGCCCGGCCATCAGTTTTCCCGGCACGCGCTCACGCTACGATGGCATCGACATGATCACCGTGCGGGAAAATACCGAAGGTGCCTACCTCTCCGATGGCCAGGAAATGGTGGACGACGGCAATACCGGGCTTTCCGTGATCAAGGTGACCCGCCAGGGCTCCGAGCGCATCGTGCGTTACGCTTTCGAGCTGGCCAAGCAGAACGGGCGTAAAAAGGTGACGGCTGTCCACAAGGCCAACATCATCAAGACCAGCTCCGGCCTGTTTCTGGACGTGGCCCGAGAAGTCGCCAGTGAGTATCCGGAGATCGAATTTCAGGAAATGATCGTGGATAACGCCTGCATGCAGCTGGTCATGAACCCGCATCAGTTCGATGTAGTGGTGACCACCAACCTGTTCGGCGACATTCTCTCGGACCTGTGCGCCGGGCTGGTGGGCGGTCTTGGCCTTGCCCCGGGCGCCAACATCGGTGAAAAGGCCGCTATCTTCGAAGCCGTACACGGCTCAGCTCCCGACATTGCGGGCAAGAATATGGCCAACCCCTGTGCGCTGCTGCTGGCAGCAGCACAAATGCTGGACCACCTGGGCATGCAGCAAAAAGGAGACGCCATTCGCAACGGCATCCGTGCGGTACTCGAAACCCGCCGAGACATGGTCACCCCCGACATGGGCGGCACTGGCACGACGTCGACCTTTGCTCAAGCCCTGGTGGAGCAGGTCAATCATTGTT
>NZ_LFGT01000005.1:125146-136579 GCF_002078115.1 Halomonas sp. BC2
TTTCTTGCACTAAATCTTCAATTTTCATGGTTTGTCCTCAATTGTACTGGTGATTATCTTGAAAGCGCATAACGCAAAGCGCACCGGCGACCTTGACGCAGCGAAGCGGAGACAAGGGCGTCCGAGTGACGCGCCTGGTTAGCTGTTCCCAAGCATGTACGCACGAAGCTGCCGCTCCTCTCGCATGACATAGAGAACGAAAACCCGCTGCCCGTCCTCACGATAAAAAATGCGACACGGTGGAACCACTACCTCCCTGTATACCGAATCAGGGAGCTCTGGAGGAAACCGCCCAGATTGGGGAAAATTTTCCAAACGCTCGATCTTATCGAAAACTTCCTGGACCAGATGACTTGCGGCAACAGGATTATCCAGAGCAATGTACTCAGCGATGGCATCCAGTTCCTGAATGGCGGGCTCCGTCCAGATTACTTCAGCCATTTACTCATTTTCTCCCTGACCTCACTCTGGCTGTAAGTTCTTCCCTCAAGTACAGCACGCTCTCCCCGTGAGAGTCCCTCAAGCAGCTCAAGTCGGCGCTGCATGAACTCGTAATCCTGCACATCAACAAGGTATGCGGATGGCTGACCATGCTCCGTGATCAGTACCGGCTCTTTAGACAAGTGCAGATCTGCCAAAATCTTTGTGGCTTGGCGCTTGAGGTTCGTAACAAGCTCAACTTTCATGGGCTCACCCCGAATCGACTAATAGTGACACTATAGTATCACTTTTCAGGTAGGGCAATCACAGCTAACAGTGATTATACGCCCTGCCATGAAACCTCAATGAACGTGACATCACAATGACTGAGGTTTCACAGCCACCAAATTGAATCTACCTCATTGATTCTACAGCGTGCAAAGAGAATTTTGGCGATGTAGCCAAAATTCGCGGGCTTGCGCGTTTTGCTCGTCTCAATAATACTGTTTTTATATACAGCACTATTGAGGCATTCTCCCATCCCCACATCCACTTGTCCGATTGGGCTTTTTTGCCATCCTCCTTGAGTACCTGGATCCGGGTTTCATCGGCCTGCAGGTAATCACTGCTGTTCTGGGCTTCCCGCATCAGGGTCATCAGCGGTTTGAACACGTCGTTCAGGCGGATGATCCAGTGGGCCATGCTGGTGCGGCTCAGGTCATGACCCAGGCGCTTGAACACTTGAACATCTGCTCCTGCCGGTACAGTGGCAGGCCATCGGCGTACTTGGAAGTGATCAGGTAAGCCAGTAGTGACGGTGTGGCAATGCACTTGCCCAGCGGGTGTGTAGACCGGGCAGCCGCGATGACTCGCTCTTGGCCGTCTTGTTCGAACACCGCCTTTTCCTGCCAGTACTCCAGGACTTTCAGTTGGGCCGGAATGTACTCCAGTTCTTCCTTCACTTTGGTGAAGAAGGTCTTGCTGGCGCCGGCTTTCTCGTCGTCGCTGAGGGTCAGCTCAATACGCTCACGCAAAAGCGTGTCGGAGAAGCCGCGTTGGCGGCGCTTGCGGGAGCGAGGCGGCGCATCGGCTTCTTCCACATCGTCAGGGAGTTCGTCGCGTAGTTCGTCAATCGCCACTTCCAGCTCGGCTTCATCGAACAACACGATCTGGTTGGGCTGTTTTTCACTGCTTGCGGCGAACTGCTGGATCTTCTTGTGGCGCAGGAGTTCTTCAAGGATCTTGATGTAGGCATCGCGGCTCTGAATGGCCTGATCACGTTGCTTTAACTGATCCTGATGGTTCTGGAGCGTTTCATCTTTCGCCGTCAGTTGTTCCTGCAAATCGCTGATAACCGACGCCATTTCAGCGGGCGGGAGGCCGCTGAGATCGGGTGTTTTTGGCGTATTATCAGGCGTTGTTTTCATGGCGAAATGATAGCAAAAACAACGCCCTGACACACTTGAAAAGTGCTACCCAACGCTCTCGTAATGCAGCGTTTTATGGCCCTGAAGCAGGGTGATGTCGTAGCCGTCCAGCAACCAGTTGATCTGCTCGCCGTTCAGCGGCATCAGCTCATCCGACGGGCCCGGCCATTTGAATTTTTCCTCGGCCAGGGACTTGTAGTAAAGCACAAAGCCGTTGTCTTCCCACATCAGGCACTTGATCTTGTTGCGCTGCCGGTTGGTGAAAGCGTAAAGCGCGCCGGAGAACGGACTGTGCCCCAGCTCCTGCTCGACAATCAACGCCAGGCCGTTGGCCTGCTTGCGGAAGTCGATAGGCTGTCGGTACAGGTATATCTCCGGCAGGTCCCAGGAGGGGCGCAGATAGCGGTGGCGCATTACAGTTGCCTCAGCACGGCACCGAGCAACTCCACATTGCCGGCGTGCAGGCCGGTGATCGAGACGCCGCCGGGCAATGACACCGTTAATCCTTCTGACGACTCCGGACCAGGCACTGCCGATACCTTGGCAAAGCCGGGCGACGACACGGGTTGCTCCGGAAACGACGCCTCCGGTTCGGTCAGCTTTTTACGCCAATAAACAAAGCGACAATAGGTTAGTGACTGCTGTTGGCAGTAGGCCATGCCGGACAAACCCGACGTCTGCCAGTCCTCGATATGCTGCTGCCAGAGACGTTTGCGTTCGGCGTGTGTCATGCTGATTCCTCCTGGTATTGACGAGGAAATCAGTGTGGGCAATTTCAGGGCGTGGCTGTAGGTGCTGATTTATGGGCGCTTACCAACAATGCCTTGCACGGCCAGACGCTTTTCCCAGGTCATGAGAGCCGCCAAGTCCAGCTTCTGCTCCACCGCATATTCACTTAACGCCAGCTGCCGGGATGAGGCATGAAACAGATGGCCCAACCAGAAAGCTTGCGTCGACGTCAGCTCGTTCATGGTGTTCTCCTGCGTATAAGGAAAACACCAGTGTGATCAGCGTCGCTCAGCCCGGGAAGATGGGGTTACCGGACCGCTTACTAACTTTAGGCAGCCATCAGAACGGCTTCTCTAGCATCACCAGCGTATGCTCTCGCTGTTGCTTTACCGCATCATCCAGAATCACCAGCAGTTTTTCATAATCCTCCGGCATCTGTGTATCCATGCCAGTGGTCTCGAAGCGGTCGAGGGTGTGCTGGGTCTCGTCGATGACAGTTTGTAGTTCGGTGATTACCTGTTGGTACTCGGCTTCATTCATGGTGTTTAGCACTGACAAGTAAGAGCAATCTCAATTATTGAGCATCCCATTCTCACGCATCTTCTCTCTGAATGCCTTTAGACCGTAATCGTTCAACTGTTTCTTTTTTTGCCTTAACAAGTCGATTTCTGATCTCGTCAGCCGATCTGAAACCAACAAGGTAGTCGGCTTCGTTTGCGGTAAGTGCCGCTGTTCTGATGCCAAAGATGTTTTTGATTTCATCGCCAAACCTCTCATGCAGCAAACGCAGTTTTTTCTTTTCTGGAAGAAAGTCATGACTTCTTCCAGCATTACATAATACGATGGTGCCTTTTACTGAACCTCCATTTATCAGGAGATAGTTTGCCAATTCCGCGAGCGTCCCACCCATATTAGTCACATCATCAACTAACACATAAGATTGCCTGGGTATAACTTCACCTTCGAAAGAAGGTCTCAACGACATACGCTCCATAGGGTCGGCACCTGTGTGGTAAACCCTCTCTACTTGAACGATGTCACTTTCTGCTTGCCCACCTATCAAGTTAGCACAGGCGCTAGCTAGTAATGGAGGGATCGCGTTATCGCCAGCGGCTTCTCTTGCAAAAGGTGACACATATACCACATCTTCAGAGAATTCACCGCGAAGGCGATAGAGGAATTCCCTCGCCAACTCCCATACCAGTTCAAGAGCAGCCTCTTCACTCCCTTGTTTGGCAGAAAAATAGGCAGGATGCCGTTTGATTTCCGAGTCGAGTGTGTAGAGATGGTAATGCTTTGCTGATGCCGGAAAGCCATAAATTCTATCCATTACACTGCTCTCCGAACCTCAATCCAGTTTCAGCTTAGCACATTTGCGGTGGTGGCATCACCAACCTACGGCTTAACGAAGGTAGGCTGACTTCGCGTTGTCAACAGCGTAGCACCAAGCCGATCCAGCTAACAGGTCTCGCTATCCTCCGGCATCTGTGTATCCGTACCGGTGGCCTCGAAACGGTCGAGGGTATGTTGGGTATCGTCGATGACACCTTGAAGCTCGTCGATCAAATGCTGATGTTCGTCTGGCGTCATGCCCGCTCCGCTCACCACTCAAAGAAATGAGGAAATGAAGGTCTTTCCCCGACAGCCCCTCCTTATTCACCCAAATACAGATAGAATTGAACACCCATTTCCAAGCGGCTCCATGAAAACTCTCTTGGCATCTACAACAATACACCTATTGGTTATCTCGACTGGCCTTATGCCAGCGGAGGCCTTTCCCGTAACCCATTCTATCAGGTCTACCTCAGCCAAATCTTTCACTGCAACAACAACCAACTTCCCTTGCCTTCTCTTAGCGAGAATCTTGTATGACTTTTCGAACATGCTACCCCCAATTAAAACGGGGCCTTCGGCCCCGTCGATAATCACCACTTCAACCTTTCGGCCAAGCGTTAGGCTAAGCCTCAGATTAACCCAGCAGAGAAAGAACGTTCTGCGGAATCTGGTTGGCTTGTGCCAGTACGGAAGTGCCGGCCTGCTGCAGGATCTGCGCGCGGGTCATGTTGGCGACTTCCACCGCGTAGTCGGCATCCTCGATGCGCGAGCGGGCGGCGGCCAGGTTGGTGGAGTTGGTGTTGAGGTTGATGATGGCGTCTTCGAAACGGTTCTGGATGGCACCCAGCTCTGAACGCAATGTATCCACTTGGTTTAACGCATCATCAAGAGCCGCTAATGGATCATCGGTAGCTATTTTATCAAAATCACTAGCCTGACCTAGCTGGAAGTCACCATTAGACATACCCCAATATACGATATTAGCTGTGCCTTCTTCACCCTCACCCTCACCCTCACCTTCACCTTCACCATCTGATGAGCCCAAGGTAACAACACCAGCAGCGCTCACATTATAGGTGTTTGCAGCTCCTTCACCTTCACCTTCACCTTCACCTTCGCCAGCTTCTGTAGCTGCTCCTACAGTTGCAGTAAAACCGCTTTCACTAGCTGCGATTGCAGCGTAAACCTGGCTTGAGCTTACCTGCGTACCAGCCTGAGATCCTTCGCCTTCGCCTTCGCCTTCGCCTTCGCCAGCTTCACCACTGGCCGTCTGGGACCATGACTTATTGCCTACATCATAAGTATAGGTATTTCCTCCAACAGTAACGGAACCACCTTCCTTCTGAATACTGTTAAGCACATCATCGCCAGTTGCAGCACGAGTACTTACGTTAAAACCTCCTAGACCAAGCGTATTGCTATTCATAACCTCAAGGTTAACTTTAATAGCCTCGCCATCATTCGCCCCAACCTGGATATTAAGGGCATTACCAGTATTTAGAACCTTAACTCCATTAAAGCTGGTTTCTGTTGAGATTCGATCAATTTCTTCCAATCGCTGATCAATTTCCTCTTGGATAGATTGCAGATCGTTAGCAGAATTAGTTCCGTTTTGAGCCTGTACGGTCAGCTCACGAATACGCTGCAGGTTGTCGTTGATCTGGTTCAGAGCACCTTCGGCGGTCTGGGCGACGGAGATACCGTCGTTGGCGTTGCGCTGGGCCTGGTTGAGGCCGTTGATCTGGGCGGTCATGCGGTTGGCGATGGCCTGACCGGCGGCGTCGTCCTTGGCACTGTTGATACGCAGGCCGGAGGACAACCTCTCCATGCTGGTCTGCAACGCGTTTTGTGACTTGCTCAGATTGGACTGGCCAATCAGGGACGTGATGTTGGTATTGATCACGGACATGTGATGTTCCTTCCTGTGTTGAGGGCTCCATTGACGGGCCCGCTGAACCTTTCGTTCGACCCAGCTTCTCGGGCCTGCCATAACGGCGCCGGTGGCCGTTACCCTATATAACGGCACCCTGCGCAAAGACTTTAGGGTGAGAAGGAAAATTTTTTACCGCAGTGGCTAGAGCAACGCCTTGAGGTCAGCCTGCAACGACTCGGCAGGCGTTTGCCGCCTGCGATCCCCAAGTTCAAGCGCCTTTGGCTCTTCCGCCTGCTGCCAGGCAGGACGAAACCGGGCGGGAATAGCCCCCAAAAGGGCATCGCTTTGAATAACGCCCGCCAGTGGCGGCGTTGCCGAGGGGCGGGGGAAGCGCGGTTCCAGCAGCGTTACCAACACTTGATCATCAGGGTGGCGAATTGCCCGGCCCAGCCCTTGGCGCAGCTTATGCAGGGTGCGCACGGTGCTCTTGCGGTAGAGCATACCGCCAGCCATGGCCGCTGCCCGTTCACTATCCACACCACGGCGTTGCAGCAGTTGTTCGACCAAGCGCTGCTCCACGGCGCTACGTGCCGCACGTGGATTGCGTAACACCACCAGATGCGCCCAGTAGGCACTATTGCCTTCACGGGTGGGCGACAGCCCTTCCCAGCCTGCCGGGGTTAATAGAATGGCGTCGTCCTCAAGTCGTGCCACCAGCTCGCTTAATCCCTGGCCCAACTGATGCGCGACCAGTCGGTGGCGTTGTGCATCCGGCCAGGCATCCACCAACGCTTCAACATCGGCGTAGCTGGCACATAGCACCAGAGTACGGCCCGGCTGGTCGATCAGGTAGGGCATCACGCCGTGCACATAGTCAGCGGAGAGCCGGTAGCCGCCCCCCTGCAACTTGGCAATCGGGTGCGGTAGCCCTTGGGGTAGCCGAAAACGCAGTTCACCAAAGTGTTTGGCCTGAAAGCTCACCTGCTGGCCGCTGCGCTTGCTGGTGGTGGGTAGCTGCAGGCGGCTGCGCATATAGCGAAACTGCGGGGCCTCGCCCGGGGCATGATCAAGGTCCGAGAGGGTGGCGGAGGTCAGCAGAGTGGCACGATCACCCACGCCATTGCGCAGGCTGGAGGCCGCGCTGGGTGAATGGGCGACGATGCCCGGCAGCCCGCGCACCGGTGAGTAGTCCAGTACCAGGTAACGGCTGGCCTCGCGCAGCCGAGTGGCGATGGTTTCGGCACTGTGGCGTACATGCAGCCACTCCCGCCATAGCGCCGGATCGTGAGCCGATTCCCGTGGCCGCCGCTTGAGTAGCGCCTCAATAGCGCCTTGAAGCTGGGCGCTATGCTCATCACTGATACCCTGAGCGCTGCCGGCACGCTCGGCATCGGTGAGTGATGCCAGCAGTGCCTGCCACTCGGCAGCCGCAGGATGCTGTTTCAGCAGCGTCAGCAGACGCACGGTGGTCTGTAACGATAGCCGTTGGCTAAGCAGCTCTTCGGCCAGTTCGGGGTAGTGCTCGGCCTCATCGAGCAGCAGTACATAGGGCGAGGCCGCCTGGGTGACGCGCCCCTGTGTGACCAGGTCCACCACCAGCAGGGCGTGGTTGATCACCAGGATATCGCTATTTACCGCTTCATTGAGCTGGGCCTCCAGGCTCTCCGGCAAGGGGTCGTCGCGCCGCAAGGCCAAGTCCGATAACTGCCATCCCTCCGGTAACCAGGCGGGATCGAGGTCGAGCAGGCATCCATCGCTCTCCAGTGCCCAACGCACCAGTTGCCGCAAGTTGGCGGGTAGGTGGCGATCCTGTTGCGCTGCTTCCAGGCTGATCGCCCCCAACTGCAGGGCCAGGCGCTCGGGGCTCAGGTAGTTTTCACGGCCCATGCGCAGTTGAAAACTGAGTGCCGGCAGCTGGGCGCGAGTGAGGTAGTCGTGGACGATGGTGAGGTTCTCCGGCTGCAGCAGTTGCCGCTGCAAGGCGCGGGAGTGGGTCGAGATCACCGCCCGGCGGGCGGCCTGCTTGCCGCCCATGCGCTTACCCTTGGCGACCCAGTCAGCCAGTACCAGTTGGTAGGCCAGTGATTTGCCGATGCCGGTATCGCCTTCAACGAAATGCACCTGGCCTTGCGCCTTGACGCCGTCGAGCAGTGCCTGGGCATAAGCCACCTGCACCGGGTTGTGTTGAAAACCGGGGCGTTGGGGCAAGACGTTGGTGAGGTAGTCGATAACCGGATGCATGAACACAGGTATTGGAGAAATAGCGGGCCAGATTAGCATATCGCCCCGGCAGCGCCGGGGCGATATGACTCCCGCAGGGGCGGGATCAACAGACGTTCCATCGAGGTCTGCAGTGCGTTGCTAACACCTCCGCAAGGGCGGAGACGGCCATGGTAGCGCACTTGGCAGGTGGTTTCACTATTGCTGGAACAGCAGGCCCATGCCGTAAGTACGTAACCGCGAGAGCCCGCCGAGCCAGGCCAGCGCGGCACGTTGCGGGTCGGTGACGGTGAGCTGTGCGCTGACGTGTACGACTTCATGCCAGGCGGCCAAGCCAGTACGCTGTTGCCAGCGACCTAGCGGCAGGCAGTGAATCCGATCAGGCTGTGCGGTAAATCCATGGCGCATCAAGCGCTCGCTGAGCAGAGATTCCCAGCGCTCACGGGGCGCAGGCACATGGCGACTACGCGGCAACCGCTCCCCCTGCGGCGATAGCCGTGTGGCGACACTGGGCACCCACAGCCACTCCAGGCAGAGATCAGCACCGACGGTAAACGCCTGTTGGCGTTGATAGGCGCCAGGGAATGGCCGGTCAGCTCTGAGGGTCAGCAGATGGCGATCATCATCGAGTGCATCGAAGCGAAACAAGAAGGGACGTTCACCCTGGGGATAGTGAGTATCGCCGGTAAACAGTCGCCAGGCGGTGCGGTGGTAGTCGTCCAGGGTGGGAGCTTGCCCCGGCGCATGGCCGGGGTGGCAGAGCACAGCGGCCTCGAAGGTGTGAACCGTCATGGTGTTCAAAACAGCGATCCTTGCCGTTGTGTTTGTGGGGGCGCGGGTGTCAGGTAGGCTTCAAGGGCTGACAGGCGTGGCATCACTTCACGCAGCACCGCAGGTAAACGCAGCCGGTCGAAGGGGTCGGTCGGTAGCGCCATCAATAGCGCACGGGGGTCGGGTACCTTGCCAAGCCAGGCATCGAAAGCAGCATCGTCACGCTGGCCCCGTGCAGCATCCGTAATCGGCTTCCAGAACACGAGGCGGTCAGCCTGGTTGGTTAGTTCCAGGGTTTTCAACACCTGTGCCGTTTCCAGAATCGCCTGCAGGTCTAGCGGCGTGACACCTTGCTCACTGTTGCACCACACTTCTTTCAGCGAGGTGGTTGCCAGCAAGCGCCGCATCAAAATATCCGCTTTGCGGCCCCAGTTCTCGATATAGACGAAGCCCTGTTCCAGGGGGCGCTCTCCCGGCGCAGAGAGGGCACCGGCAATCAGTAAATCGAGCAATCGAGCCAGTGGTTTATCGGTACTCAAGCGGCCCTGCTGCCCCCACTCGCCCTTTTCGTACTTGGCGTGCAGCTTGGGCGGCAGGGTCAGATAAAGCTCGTTGCGCGGCGTGATGATGCCCCCCGAGCCTACCAGCATGCCGAGCTTGCCGTAGATCGGTGTGGTGGTGTTGCCAGTGTGGTTATAGCGTTCCAGACCCAGCAGGCGTTCACTCGGAATGCGCGGGGTATAGCAGGTCAGGCATACCTGCTCCGGCTCACCGGACTTGCCGTAACGGTATTCCGCTGCCTGAAATGGGGCTTCCACCTCACTCCAGCGGCGGTTACAGCAAGCGCAACTGGGGGTATCCGGGGTAAAGCGAGAAAACTCGGCCCCCACGCGCAGCTCGTGGGTGGCGGCAAACAGACGCTGGTAAGCAAGATGGCGGCTCATGCCAGGATCTCCCGCAGAATGCGCGGCGGTCGAAACACGGGTTCATCCGTACCCCAAGGGGCCATTCGTAATGTGTCAGTCAGCGGTGAGTAGGCCATGCCCGTATGCTCCTCCGCTTGCCGCCAGGGGCGCTGCCGCCAGCGCTGTTCAGTGCTGGGAGATACACTGGCCACACTGATCATGCCTTGGCCGTGGTTGTGTCCGATGCCGATTTGCGGCAGCTCTTGCAATAGGTTGATGCAGGCATCCGGATCGCCTTCGGCGTAAAACAGCACGTAGGGGCTCAGCAGCGCCTGATGGTGGGTCATTTTAGGTGCCCAGTCGCCACCATCAATGCGCAACGCGGCGCGCACGTTGCGCGCCTGCAGCAGCGGCAGACGTTGGATATGCCCGATCTTCGCCTGCGGTTGCGCTTCCAAGCCAGCGTGCGGCGTCACGCCGAAAATCAGTTGTGAAGCGCGGTAGCCGCCGCGTGCCTTATCGAAGAGCAGCGGCAAGGTGTGGTAGCACGACCAGTCGAGCGCCCGCCGACAAGCGGCTTCTTGCAGCAGGGTATCGAGCCGGGGTACCACCAAGGGCAATATCAGCGGGGTGTGGAGTTGCAGCAGCAGGCGAAAGGCCTGTGCCCGCGCCGCAGGTATGCCCTTGGGAGAAGGGGGCTCACGCTCGCTCACTTGCGTGACTTCCACTGCTTGCGGGCCTCCTGGCGGGTAGAGAGTGTAAAGTCGTATTGCGGCAGTGCCTGGGCGAATGCCTCCCAAGCAGCTTCCAGCGGTTCACCGTCAAGTTCGATGCCCATGTCGTCCAGCCGTACCTGACCTATCACACTGGCTCGGCGCTGCCCTGCTGCCCGCTGTAGTACCTCCCACTCAGCGCTGATCGCGCCAAAGCCGGTCGCCAGATGCCCGCCCAGGCGTGGGCGCTGGGAAAACTCGCCCAAGCAATGCAGCAACAGGCCCAAGGACTCCGCTGAGCCTTCGATGATACGCAGGCGGCTCTGTAGCTGGCTTCCCGGCGCGATAGCCTCGACACCCTGGATCGGATGCTTGATCGACTCTTCCGACCCCTCCCGTGCTTTGCGGATCTCCTTTTCCTGAGCTTCCAGTTCCTTGATCTGCGTGCTGATTTCCTGCCTGACGGTGCGGTCGTCGCTATTGCGTGAGCGTTCCCGTAATTCGCGCACTTGAGCACGCAGCGCCTCAATCTCTACCATGCTCTCGCGGGCACTGCGCAGCTCAGTGAGTAGCGCTTCATGCTCGGCTTCATCCAGGTATTGAGCCAACTGCGGGCTGTGCTCGAACTGGTCGTGACGCACGCCTTGCCCCGCCGTGATCAGGTTATCGCGTGAGGTCAGCAATGCGCCTACCTCCAGATAGCCGGCCAGCTTCCAGCGTCCGAACAGGCTGAGGAAAGGATTAGCGGCGCGCAGGAACGCCTCGGCGCGGGGATCGTGAGTGCCGCCTTCCTCGCTATTGACCTGGCGGGTGATATCCACCCCTTCGCCCAGCATGTACATCTCGGCACGGTTGAAGATGCCATCCAGCGGCTTGCCGTGCGCCTTCGCCAACTCACGGATCAACATGGTCAGCCCCGCCTTGCGCAGCGGACCACGCAACGTACCGCCATTGAGAAACACCTGGCCATGCGGCGTACGCGGTAGACGCTGCTCCATGCCAACGTAATCCACCGTGATCGGTGCCTCGGCAGTGATGAG
>NZ_LFGT01000005.1:138173-139579 GCF_002078115.1 Halomonas sp. BC2
ACCCTCGTGAATAAGGCGGGATGAGGCCAGAGAACTGGTAAGCGAGGGGTTGGGGCATGCAGATGTTCCTGAAACGGCACGGATGATGCGGCATATCCTACCACGCTCACCATCGACAAATAGCCCCATGGTTGAGAGCAACCGCTGCGTTGCACGTTACTGTATAGAGGCAGCTCCTCGATACCCAAAGATTGGGAATTAAAGTTAAAGAAAAGCCATGTGTTGCCGATGACAGGGGTAGAGGTGGATGTTTTCAAGTTTGAGCCGAGAATATCCGGGGGAAATGGCAATAACAAGCGAGGTAATCCAGATGGTAGATGAATTCATTGATGCATATTCTGATGATCAGATATACTTGGAACTCATCGAGGAATTGGTAAACGACCACCCTGTGGAAAGCAAAATCCCTGATAGTATCAAGTATTCATCATTCTGCCGCTTATGGATAGTCATGATGGTTGGCAGCATTGAGATGATAATTAAAAGATGGGCCATTCCAGAGCCTATGATGTCTGATATAGCATCATACTTTGAAAGCGGATCAAATGAAGAGCGCTTGGAGCGTCTTTACAAAGCGCTTGAGATTCGCGGATTGAAGCCAGCTCGCAAATGCTTTAATGACTATTTGGCGTGTAAATACATCCGGAACGCCTACGTACATGGCGAATGGAATGAAAATCAGCGAACATATGTTGAAAATTGCGGGTTGCCTTCTACCACGATGAGCTTCACTTCAGAGCATTATGAGCGGGTAAAAGGATGCTTTTACCACCTAATGAATAGACTGGGGATGGCAAATGCCATTAATACTGAAACCAAGTTGAGGATCGGCAGTTAGCTATAACAATCAATGTTGCAGCGATGGTCTTTTTCGCGCGGCTTCGCCTGCTCTATAAAGACGCGCATACTGCGACCATTAAATGAGTACAGATTAGACATCTGATTATATAAAAAGCAAGAAAAAATAACAGATCGCTTAATAAGCATGGTGACTCTCACTGCGGAGCCACCATGGCTTTTAGGTCCTGCCTCGAATCGAGCCCGACTTGTTAAAGCCGCCCTCGCTCGGCCAATGACTCACAACCTTCGCTTCCCACCACGATGTGATCAATGACTCGCACCTCGACAAGTTCCAGTGCCTCCTTGAGCCGTTGAGTGATGCGTCGGTCCGCATTGCTGGGTTCGGGGTCGCCTGAAGGATGGTTATGCACCAGGATCACTGCCGCAGCGTTGTATGCCAGGACTTTCTTGACCACTTCTCGCGGATAGACACTGGCCGAATCGATGGTGCCTCGGAATAGCTCCTCGAAACGGATGACGCGGTGTTGGGTGTCGGGATCTAGCGTCAGTAAAAAGAATCAGACGAGTTTCAATCATGGGGAAGCCTGGCTTATGGGAAGCCTGGC
>NZ_LFGT01000005.1:140838-149243 GCF_002078115.1 Halomonas sp. BC2
CGGGGAGGACGTCAATAAAATATGCAGCAGGTGGTGGAACAGGGCCAGAATAGCCAGAACAGCGTGAAGGAGATCGAGGCGATCGTTAACGAGATATTGCAGGGAGCGCAAAGCGTATCCCACTCGATCGAGCGACTCGCGCTCGAAGCGAGCTGAGCTACCCCGCCAGCTCAGGCTGGCGGGGCGTGCTACGGTTTAGCGCAGTTTGGTTTTACGCAGGTACGGCAGTACCGCGTCGAATTCACCAAATTTCTGCTGAGCATCTTCATTGGAAACGCTGGGAGGAATGATGACATCCTGCCCTACACTCCAATCCGCAGGCGTGGCCACGCCGTGCTTGGCGGTGGTTTGCAGAGCATCCAGCGCGCGCAGGATCTCGGCAAAATTGCGTCCGACGGTCATCGGGTAGGTCATCGAGAGCTTCAGCTGCTTGTCCGGGCCAATGATGAAAACCGAGCGCACCGTCGCGCTATCGGCAGGCGTGCGGCCATCGGGCAAGTAGGCGTCTTCCGGCAGCATGTCGAACAGCTTGGAGACCTTGAGCCCTTCATCGGCGATGATAGGGAAGCTCACGGCACTGCCGCTGACGGTCTCGATATCGCCCGCCCAGCGCTTGTGATCCTCGACACCGTCCACGGACACCCCGATCACCTTGGTCCCACGCTTTTCCCATTCAGCGCTCAGGGTAGCCACCGCGCCAAATTCGGTGGTGCAGACAGGAGTGAAATCCTTGGGGTGGGAAAACAGAATCGCCCAGCTGTCGCCTATCCATTCATGAAAGCGAATCGGCCCCTGGCTGGTTTCCGCTTCGAAGTCAGGTACAACGGCATTGATGCGTAGTGACATGGTGGCTCCTCAAGTAAGGGTATCCGGTTTTCATACCTTATATGACTTTAGCGCCCTTCACTATAGAACTTTTTGAGCTAAGACAATACAGCCACACTGTCCGCTTTCGCGTTGAAAAACATATATAGCTGACGCACCGTGTCCGGGAAAACGTTATGGGTAATGAACACGAACCGGGAGACCTGATCGCTGACGCTGTGGGCAGGTAACGACGCCGGTGGGTGGAAGATATGCTGCACGCCATGCAGCGCCAGCGGTGTGTCTCGATCTTGCAGATGCACGATGGCTTTCATGCGCAGCATTCTGTCGCCCATCATGGCCATCAGCAGATCCAGCCAGCTCTCCAATGCTTCCGGGCTGATGCGCTCTTGCCATGACCTTCCTGTTCCACGACTTGGCCAATCAGACCGAACTGACTTTCCGCCAGAGCTAATAAATCATCGAAAATCAGCTCGCAGGAGTGGCGAATGTTTTTCTCCTGAAGGAAGACACTCTGCGCACGATTCATGAAATTCAGCAGTTGAACCTGCTTGTACTCGCGCAGCTCGATACGTTTCTTTTCGCTGATGTCACGAATCACGCAGGTCATGCGCAGTGGGCGGCCTGCACTATCATTGGCCACGGTACGTCCATAAGTGTTGACCCATAGCCAATGACCCTCCGCATGACGCAGCCGATACTCCACATTCAAGACGGCGCTTTCATCTGCCAGATGGGCACGTATGGCATTGTTGAGCCGCGCATAGTCGTCACTATGTACCAAGCCTTTCCAGAAAGACGATCGGCTATCCACCTCATCGCGCTCAAGCCCTAGCAGCTCGCACCAACGTTGATTGAAGACATTATGGTCATTGGGAATTTCCCAATCCCAGACGCCGACATCAGCGGCCTCGATCATCAATGAAAAATCTGCGCTGCTGACCTTGGCGCGCTGCTTGTCGATGAGACGGATGTAATCACTGATGAAAAAGCTGAGCGATTCTAAAAACTTGAGGTCTTTGGCGGTCAGCGTATTGGGCCGATCATCGATCAGGCACACGGCGCCGACCTCCCGCCCGCCCGCCACCAATGGCACGCCTGCATAAAAGCGAATATATGGGCTGGAGAGCACGAGGGGGTTATCACAAAAGTCCGGGGGCTGGCTGGCATCCTCGATGACCAGCGGAGCGCGCCGTTCGACGACATGGCGACAGAAGGAATCCTCAAGAGAAGTGAAATCCATGTCCAGCCCCGCCTTGGCGATAAACCACTGCTTCTGGCCAAGCACCGAGATCAATGCAACAGGGAACTCGAAGAAGTCTGCCAACGAAGCGATCAGATGATCCAAGGCATCCGACTCGTTCTCCTGGGTGAGCTTGTATTTGCTGATGTGCTGCCAACGCTGATTTAGCATGCTCGCCTCGAGTGACTGGCCCGCAATACGGTGCCCTCAGAACGGTGCTTCCAGAATAGACTAGCGACCCTGTCGCTTCGTGCCTCTCATCTGGTAAATAGATGTAGGGTACCATCAGTTCCGCTCAAAGCAGCACTTCGCAAATAGAGCGCACCGCGAAGGATAGCCTTGATCACTTGGATGAGATGGTCAAAGGCTCTGAGCAGGCAGCCCAGACGTTGGCACAGGCACAAGAGTTGATCGATGCTCTGCACAAGCAATCACAGAGCATTAACAAGATCACGGAATCGATTGCCAACATTGCCAGCCAAACCAACCTGCTCTCTTTGAACGCGGCCGTAGAAGCCGCCAGAGCTGGGGAACAAGGTCGCGGGTTTGCCGTCGTGGCCAATGAAGTGCGTCAGCTAGCCAAAGGAGCCTCAGAAGCCGTCGAGCAGATCACCCGTGTCTTGAAAGAGAACAGCCAGTTGGTAGAGCGCACGACGCAAGCCATGCAACAGGTGATTCAACAAGGCAAAGCCAGCCAATCCAGCGTCAGCGAAATCGATGCCATCGTCAATAAGATCCTGCAAGACGCCCGCGACGTTGCCTACTCCATCGAGCAACTGGCTGCTGACACGCATATTTAGGCGAACCGATTTTCATGCACAGGGACGTGCACCCTCTCACGTCATCGTTCTTTTATCAGCCCTTAAGCATGCTACTATCTAACCCCGCTTAACGTGGTTAGACCCCTGCCTGAAAGGATGCTTGCTGATGTTTGACGCGCCCGCTGCTGTTGCTACGCCTGAAGCCGTTGAGACCTTTATTGCCCGCTGGAAGGGCACTACCGGCACCGAAAAGGCCAACTACCAGCTGTTTCTTTCAGAGCTATGCGCACTGCTGGCGCTACCCACGCCCGACCCCGCCAGCAAAGATAACAGTGAAAACGCCTACACCTTTGAGCGCCGGGTAGATATTCAAAACCCCGACGGCAGCGAGAACCGCGGTTTTATCGACCTCTACAAGCGCGGCGCGTTTGTCTTGGAAGCCAAGCAAACCGGCAAAGGGCTAGAAACCAAAGGTTGGGATAAAGCCATGCAGGCGGCCTATAACCAAGCCGACCAGTACGTGCGCGCCCTGCCCGCCAACGAAGGCCGCCCGCCGTTTATTGTGGTAACGGATGTGGGCCGCACCCTGGCGCTGTATTCGGAATTTTCGCGCTCTGGCGGCACCTATGTGCCCTTCCCCGACCCGCGCAACTACCGCATCAAGCTGGAAGACCTGCGCCAACCTGAGGTTCAACAACGCCTAAAAGCCCTGTGGGAAGCGCCCGACACCCTAGACCCGAGCCAATATGCCGCTCGCGTTACCCGCGCCGTAAGCGATAAACTCGCCACCCTGGCCAAAGCGCTAGAAGCCGATGGCTATGAAGTGGACCGCGTGGCGCACTTTTTGAAGCGCTGCTTGTTCACCATGTTCAGTGAAGACGTAGAGCTACTGCCCAAAGGCAGCTTTACCGCGTTTTTAGAGCGCATGAAAGAAACCCCAGAGCACTTTACCGATGCCATCGGCTCGCTGTGGGAAAGCATGAACAGCGGCGGTTTTAGCGGCGTACTCACGGCCAAGGTAATGCGCTTTAACGGCGGCCTGTTCAAAGGTATCGACCCCATCCCGCTCACCCCCGCGCAAATCCAACTGCTGATTGATGCCGCTAAAGCCGACTGGCGGTTTGTGGAACCGGCCATTTTCGGCACGCTGCTGGAGCGCGCCCTAGACCCTCGTGAGCGCCACAAGCTAGGTGCCCACTACACGCCCCGCGCCTATGTGGAACGGCTGGTCATGCCCACGCTGATTGAACCGCTACGCCGGGAGTGGGCCACCGCCCAGGTGGTTGCGGAAACCCACAACCAGAAAGGCAAAACCGATAAAGCGCTAGAGAGCCTGCGCGCCTTTCACCACAAGCTCTGCCAAGTACGCGTGCTGGATCCCGCCTGCGGCAGCGCCAACTTCCTGTATGTCGCGCTAGAGCACATGAAGCGCCTGGAAGGCGAGGTGTTAAACCTGATTGCCGACCTCAGCGGCGGGCAAGATTCACTGGACGCCGAAGGGCTAACCGTCTCACCCCAGCAGTTCCTCGGCATGGAAATTAACCCCCGCGCCGCCGCCATCGCCGAAATTGTGCTGTGGATTGGTTACCTGCAGTGGCACTACCGCATTAACGGCAAGCTCGACCTGCCCGAGCCGATCCTTAAAGACTTCCACAACATTGAAAACCGCGATGCGCTAATTGAGTTTGAACGCCGCGAACCGCTGCTGGATGACGCAGGCAAAGAAGTCACCATTTGGGACGGCATCAGCATGAAGAAAAGCCCCGCCACCGGCGAGCTGATCCCCGATGAAACCGCCCGCACCACGGTGTACCGCTACCACAACCCCAAGCGCGCCGAGTGGCCGGAAGCGGATTACATTGTCGGCAACCCGCCGTTTATTGGGGCCTCTACCATGCGCCGCGCCCTCGGCGATGGCTATGTAGACGCCGTGCGCCAGGTATTTAAAGGCACGGTGCCGGAATCTGCCGATTTTGTCATGTACTGGTGGCACATTGCTGCTGACGCGGTGCGCAACGGCCACGCTCAGCAGTTTGGCTTTATTACCACCAATAGCCTGCGCCAAACCTTCAACCGCCGCGTGCTGGAACCACACTTAAACGATGCCAAAAAACCGCTTTCGCTCACCTTTGCGATTCCCGACCACCCCTGGGTAGACGGCAACAACGGCGCCGCTGTGCGCATCGCCATGACCGTAGGCCGTGCCGGCGAAGCACCGGGGCTGTTGCAGCAAGTAACAAGTGAAAGTAGCGAAGAAAACCGCGAAGCCCGCGGCGTATCGCTAAGCCGCCGCGAGGGTAAGGTGTTTGCCGATTTAAGTATTGGGGCAGATGTGGCAAATGCACAGCCATTACAATCTAACAGCGAACTTAGTAACCGAGGCGTATCATTATTCGGTAAAGGGTTCATTGTTTCGCAGGAAGAAGCTAGGCATCTTGGGCTTGGCGCTACTCAAGGCTTAGAGCAACATATTAGGCATTACCGAAATGGCCGAGACCTAACCCAAAGTTCTCGGGATGTAATGGTCATTGACTTCTTCGGGCTAACTGCCGATGAAGCAAAATCACAATACCCAGCGGCTTATCAGTGGTTACTTGAACGGGTTAAGCCTGAGCGGGACAACAATAAGCGTGAGTCACGAAAGCGCAACTGGTGGCTCTTTGGAGAGACCAACCCGAAATTACGTAATCAACTTGCCGACCTTCCCCGCTATATCGCCACTGTCGAAACAGCAAAACACCGCCTGTTTACGTTTTTGGATGCCGATATCTTACCGGACAACAAACTGATTAATATTGCGTTAAAAGATGCTCATAGTTTTGGAATTATATCGAGTCGTGTTCATATTAAATGGTCGCTTGCGACTGGTAGCACTTTGGAAGACCGACCTGTCTATCCGAAAACTCAGTGTTTCGAGACCTTCCCCTTCCCCGATCTTACCGATGAACAGGCGACACAGATCGGACAACTGGCCGAACAGATCGACGCCCACCGCAAGCGCCAGCAGGCCGAGCACCCAACGCTGACGCTCACTGGCATGTACAACGTAATGGAAAAGCTCCGCGCAGGCGAAGAACTCAACGCCAAGGAGCAAACCATTAACCAGCAAGGCTTGGTCAGCACCCTGCTCACCGACCACGATGCCTTAGACCGCGCGGTATTTAACGCCTACGGCTGGGATGACTTGGCAAAAGCACTCGTGGGCTTACCCGGAGCCACCACGCCCCTGCCGGATAAACCCGCCGCTCAAGCAGAAGCTGAAGAAGAGCTGTTGATGCGCCTAGTGGCGCTCAACAAACAGCGCGCTGCGGAAGAAGCGCAAGGCAAGGTGCGCTGGCTACGCCCAGATTACCAAGCGCCGGAAGAAGCCGCCCCCACGCAAAAAGAGCTGCAAAGCACTACGGCTGAGGCCAGCGCCCCAGCCGCCGACAAAACAAAAGCCACCTGGCCCAAAGACCTCGCCACCCAGGTCACGCTGCTGCGGGACATGCTCGCCCAAAGCCCCCACAGCGCGGAAAGCCTGGCCGCCCAGTTCAAACGCAAACCGCTAAAAGGCGTCAACGAGGTACTCTCCGCCCTCGCCGCCCTCGGCCAAGCCCAGCAGGATGACGAACACTGGCGGTTGGTAAGGTGATATGACGATAAACAGCAAGGCTGGCATAGACACTATCGACGCTTGACCACATTTGTAGATTCAGCGATGATTGGTATGTGCGAGTAAGGCCTGGACAACCGCGACAGCGTAAGCATCGTAAGCGTACTGATTTGTGCGCCGGTCCCAGGGGTCGCACCTGCTTTCAAGGCCATTGCTATCGCAGTGGCCTTTTACTTTCTCTGGCACTAGATCTCACCTATGCAGCGACTGGTATACCTTGATGAAAGCGGAGATTTAGGCTGGAAATTTGATGCGCCTTTTGGCAAAGGCGGATCTTCAAAGCATCTAACGATTGCCAGCGCTTTCACTTGTCTGGAAGCCAACAAATACCTTTGCAGGTCTGTGAAGGACGTTAAGAAAAAAGCTAAATGGCCTCCAAAAGAAGAAATGAAGTGGGTCAACATGCCGCATAGCCTTCGCCTATGGTTCTGCGAAAAAGCTGCGGAAATCTGCCAAAAACATCAAGCAATTGAATACAGAGCTATCGTTGTTGCCAAACAAGGCGTACACGAACGTCTTCGGCATGATGACTCCATGCTTTATAATTACTTTATTAAGTCTTTTTTATTGGAGCCTATCTCTCGATACCGGCAGGTTACGTTGATACCTGACCCTCGGGGTATTGCCCCCAATGCAGGCCACCCACTTCATATTTATCTTCAAGGGGCGCTTTATGAACGGCTAGTAGACGGCCACAACCACACCGCTCTAGGCATAAAGCAAGCAGATAGCAAGTCAGAACTTGGCATCCAGTTTGCTGACATGTTGGCTGGCGCGATTCAGTTGCATTATGAAGGAGTCTGTTCCGAATATTTTGAAATTCTCAGGCCATGCTTGAATTGTTCTGAGTTTTTCTTTCCAGCCGCCCGAAAAGCCGAACGCAGCAATAAGCACACCGTTCAACTCTAAAGCAGCGTATAGCCGAACAGCATAAGTAACGACATATCACCTAAAGCTACCCTACAAAAACGCCCCCATCAAGGGGGCGTTCAGCAGTCAGTGCTTACTTACACAACGACTCACGCAAACACCTCAGTCCACTCACCGCGCTTGGCCAGCAGGTTACGCGCCAGTTCCTGGGCACCTTCCAGGCTGTGGCTGGCGGCCCAGCCGCACTGTATTTCGTTGCAGGCAGGCACTTCGGTGGCGGTCAAGACGTCGTTGAGCGTCTGCTCGATGATCGACAGTACGTCGTCGTAATCGTCGTGGTTGATCAACGCGATGTAGAAGCCGGTCTGGCAGCCCATCGGGCTGATATCGACGACTTTATCGGTATGATTGCGCGACAACTCCGCCATCAGGTGCTCCAGGGAGTGCAGCGCGGGCATCTCCATGTGCTCCTTGTTGGGCTGGCAGATACGCAGGTCGTATTTGTGGATACGGTCGCCGTGCTGGCCTTCCTTGATATCGGCCAGACGCACATAGGGGGCTTTCACCTTGGTGTGGTCCAGGTTAAAGCTTTCGACGTTCATCTTTTTTTCGGTCATGTTGGCTCCGTAGTCGCTCTCGTTCGCGGGGCTATTCTACACGTTGTGCACTCATGACACCTTGGGGGCGTCGAAATTCCACGGCTCATCGGTGTAGACACATACGTTGGCGTCTTCGATGTCGCCATCCGGCGACTCGACGTGCTGAGCGAAAAACTCCTGGATCTCTTTACGCTGGCAATGCGCTTCAAACTCCTCACGGCTGGCCCAGATTTCATGAAACACGATGGGGTAGCTGGTGCCTTGGGCAAACGGGTTATCGATCTGGCGAGTCACCGTGTACAGCAGGCAAGCATCTTCACGATGGGCGTTGGGCTCAAGACTTTGCAGCGCCTTGAAGACCGCTTCTTCTTTGCCAGGCTTGGGTTTGAAGCTGGCGGTGCAGTAGATTTTCTTCGACATGATCAAGCATCCTGATGATGGAACAGCGACCA
>NZ_LFGT01000005.1:149587-175228 GCF_002078115.1 Halomonas sp. BC2
AAGCGTGTGCTCATGCGCTAACGACAGTCCTGGTTCAATCCATCTCCTGGCACACCGCTACAGCTTAGCGAACTACGCTGCACAGGCGCTTTGAGCCAGCTCTGGATCAGCTCGGCTACTCAAACCAAAACGCCGCTGCCATCGGCAGCGGCGTTTAAGCAATGCAGGCCTGAACTTATACGGTAAAAGTCGCTTCCTGTTGGCCGGTCTTCAAATCGCCAGAGCGTACCAGCTCGTCAGTGACACGGTCGATGGCGCGCTTGGCGCGGCCAATCATCTCGTCCACTTCACCACGATTGATGGTCAGCGGCGGCGCAAAGCCGAGGATGTCGCCCTGGGGCATGGCGCGGGCAATCAGGTTCTCTTCCATGGCCGCCGCCGCGACGCGCGGGCCGACTTTCAGCATGGGGTCGAAGTGCAGACGCTGTTTGGCATCCGGCGAAAACTCCAACGCCGCCATCAAGCCAACGCCACGTACGTCGCCCAGCAGCGGGTGACCTTCGAAGGCTGCTTTCAGCTGCTGCTGGAAGTAAGCGCCGGTTTCTGCCGCGTTGCCCACCAGGTTCTCGCGCTCGATGATATCCAGATTGGCAAGGCCTGCGGCACAGCCCAAGGCGTGGCCGGAGTAGGTCCAGCCGTGGCCGATGGGGCCGAATTCGCCGGTGCCCTGCTCCAGCACTTTCCACACCTTGTCGCCAACGATCACACCTGAAAGAGGCTGATAGGCGCTGGTCAGGCCTTTGGCGATGGTGATCAGGTCAGGCTTCATGTTGTAGTGGTGGCTGCCGAAGTCGGAGCCGGTACGGCCAAAGCCACACACCACTTCGTCGGCAATCAGCAATACATCGTACTTGTCCAGCACCGGCTGAATCGCTTCCCAGTAGCCTTCCGGCGGCGGCACGATGCCCCCGGTGCCCAGCACCGGCTCACCGATGAAGGCCGCGACGGTCTCAGGGCCTTCCTCCAGAATCATGGCTTCCAGCTTGTCCGCGCAGTAGGCAGAAAATTCGAGCTCGGTCATGCCGTGCTGCTCGGCGGCGCGCAGGTAGTAGTGCGGCGCTTCGGTATGGCGAATGGTATCGATGGGCAGGTCGAAGTGGTCGTGGAACGCCTTCAGGCCAGTCAGCGAGCCAGACGCAATGCCTGAGCCATGGTAACCGCGCATGCGCGAGATGACCTTTTTCTTCTGCGGGCGGCCCAGCACGTTGTTGTAGTAACGCACGATCTTGAGCTGGGTTTCGTTGGCATCAGAGCCCGACATGCCGTAGTAGACCTTGGACATGTTGAGGCCTGCGATTTTCAGCACACGCTCGGAAAGCTCGATTTGCGGCTCGTTGGAGTGGCCCACGTAGGTGTGATAGTAGGAAAGTTCCAGCGCCTGCTTGTAAATCGCTTCCGCCACTTCGGTGCGACCATAGCCGATGTTGACGCAGTAAAGACCCGCAAAACCATCGATGAACTCGCGGCCATCCTTGTCCACGATGTGGATGCCTTTACCGCCGGTAATCACGCGGCCCGGCGCATCGCCATGGGCAAAATCACGCAGATGGGTAGAGGCGTGGAAGGTGACTTTGCGGTCGCGTTCAATCAGATCCTGATGCAAGCTCATAATGCTCTCTCTGTACGATAAACCTCCCCGATCAGCGGGGCGGCACTTAAAATATTGCGGGCTGAACGGCTGGTTAAGCACACGCGAACACGCTGTAAACCCGTCCCTGGGCGCTCGGCTTTTTCATCCCTGAAAAAGACGGTTCGCTTAGTGCTTAACCAGCCTCGACTGCGACACTATCCGCGCTAGCTCCCCGATACCGATCCCAGCGCGCCCAGGCAGTAGTACTTCGTTTCCAGATACTCATCGATCCCCGTCGCGCCACCTTCACGGCCAAGGCCGGACTGTTTGACGCCGCCGAAAGGCACGGGCGGCCCGGTCATTTTCACCGAGTTGACGCTCACCATGCCGTACTCCAATGCACGCATCAGCTTCCAGATGCGGCGTATATCATGGGTGTAGATATACGCGGCCAGGCCGTACTCGGTGTCGTTGGCCATTTCGATGACTTCGTCGTCGCTACTATAAGCGGTAATGCCGGCCACCGGGGCAAAGTTCTCTTCCCGCCATACCTTCATTTTTGGCGTCACACCGGTCAGCAGTACCGGCATGAAGAAGTTGTCGCCCGGCGCTTGGCTTTGGTCACCCGCGATCAGGGTGGCCCCTTTAGAGATGGCATCGTCCACAATCGCAGCCGCTTTTTCGACCGCTTGGCGGTGAATCAGAGGACCAAGATCCACTTCGCCGTGCAGGCCGTTGCCTACGGTGAGTGCCGCCATGCGCTCGGTGAACCGGGCAACGAACTCATCGTGAATGGATTCGTGTACCAGAATACGATTCGCGGCAAGGCAATCCTGCCCGGAGGTTTGGAACTTCGCGGCCACGGCGGCGTAGGCCGCTTCTTTGGGGTCCATATCCGGCCCGACGATAAAGGGGGCGTTGCCGCCCAGCTCCAGCGAAAGCCGCTTTACGGTGTTGGCGCTCTGCTCGATGAGCAAGCGGCCAACACGGGTGGAACCAGTGAATGAAAGCGCCCGGATGCGCGGCTCTCCGCACAGAATTTTCGAGACTTCCGCAGGCTCGCCCAGCACGACGTTGAAGATACCTTCTGGAATGCCCGCACGCTCGGCGAGTTCAGCCAGCGCCAGCGCCGAAAATGGCGTTTCGTTGGCCGGTTTCACAATCACCGGGCAGCCAGCCGCCAGCGCAGCGGCGGCTTTACGTGTGATCATCGCCAGCGGGAAGTTCCAGGGCGTGATCATCGCCGCAATGCCCACCGGCTCCTTGATGGTGCCGAGCGATGCGTTGGGAATGTGGCTGGGAATGGTCTCGCCGTAGGTGCGCTTGCCCTCCTCCGCGAACCAGCGCACGAAGCTGGCGCCATACTCGACCTCGCCACGGGCATCCGGCAGCGGCTTACCCTGCTCGAGCGTCATGATGGTGGCCAAGTCTTCGCGGTTGGCCTGAATCAGGTCGTACCACGCCAGCAGGCGCTCGTAGCGCTCATCGGCGCGCAGCGCCCGCCAGTGAACGAATGCCGCTTCGGCGGCATCCACTGCGGCGGTAATTTGTTCGGCTTCCAGCAGGGGAATATGGCCGATGACGTCACCCGTCGCGGGGTCAACCACCGCTTCCTCACGGCCGCCCTCTCCATGGACCCACTTGCCGTTCACATACGCGTACTGGCGAAACAGGCGCGGATCTTCCAGGCGTTTTACTAGCGTGGCCGATAGTATGGTCATGGCACCTCCCCTTCCTGAACAGCATGGTCAGCCAGGCAGGTCCGCCCGGCTATCGAATGCCTTCAGGTTAACGGAGAGTGGCCACGAAGTGTTTTTGAAAGCGACCGGCAAACCCTGCGCTTTTTTTGCAAAATGCGGCGTGAGCGTGGTTTTTTTCGGCAGCGCGGCTACTGGGCGCTGTCGATATCGATTCCGATGGGCGCTTGCTTGACGGTTTTGGTGACGATATAGGTGAAATAGCGTTCGATCCCCGCCTCCGATATCAGCCACTTGTCCATCAGCCGCTGGTAGCTGTCGATGGTGCGGGCCTCGAACTTCACCAGGTAATCAACGCCACCGCCCACGGCCACACATTCGGTGACCTCGGGGGTAGCCATCACGAGTGCTTCAAAACGGGCAAAGCTTTCGGCGTTGTGCTGTTTGAGCTCGATCTGCACCCACACAGGGTTGCGCGGCACCAATACCTCCGCGTTGATGCGTGCCGTGTAGCCTTCGATCACGCCCGCCTTCTCCAGGCGCTTCACCCGCTCCCAACAGGGGCTGACCGAGAGATTGATCGCCTCGGCCAGCTTCGACTTGGTGATTCGCCCGTCCCGGGAGAGGATATCGAGGATTTTTAAATCATAGCGATCCAGTTTCATCATGCTGGGGGCTACACCTCCAGGCGTTCGACAACATCGGCAACCACCGCCAGGGTGTCGCCCATATTGATCAGCGAAGGGGCTCGGCGCGCCATCAGAATACCGTCGCGCTCGGCCTGGTACGCCACCGGCGATGATCCGCTGCGGGTCATGTCATAAACGTAGGCAATGGTCTGGCCCTTCTTCACTTCGTCGCCCAGTGCCACCAGCAGCTCCAACACGCCGGCGTGCTGGCTCTGCACGTAGCAGCTGGCATCCGGCATATCCAGGTACATCTGCCCGCCTTCGGGCATCTCCACGTTGCCTTCTACCAAACCGTAATGAATCAGGAAGTTGCGCACGCCGCGCTCGGCAATGGCGATGCTTTGCGGGGTGGAGGTACCGCCGCCGCCAAGCTCGGTGGCCACGAATACTTTGCCCTGACGTTCGCAGGCGGTATCGAACAGCTTTTCGGCGTCCAGCTCGAACATCACCATGGCATAAGGCGCACCGAAGGCCTTGGCGCCTTCCAGCGCCGCCTGCTGCTGGTGTTTGTCATCCAGTACGTGAGACGCACCAAACGGCAGGATATCCAGCGTGCGGCCCCCAGAGTGCAGGTCGAGCACGACATCACTCATGGGCACCAGCACCCGGGTGAAGTAGTCGGCAATTTGTGAGGTCACCGTGCCGTTAGGGTCGCCGGGAAAGCTGCGGTTCAGGTTGCCTTTGTCCATCGGTGAGGTGCGCTTGCCAGCCATCACCGCCGGGGAGTTCATGCAGGGCACGATGATCACACGGCCAGTCACCTCCTCGGCCTTGAGCGCCGAGGAGAGCTTGAGCAGCGACGTTATGCCTTCGTACTCGTCACCATGGTTGCCCCCCGTCAACAGGGCCGTGGGGCCTTCGCCGTTCTTCACCACGGTCACGGGAATCATCACCGCCCCCCAGGCGGATTCATCGGTGGAGATCGGCAGCTTCAAGAAGCCGTGCTGCACGCCGTCGGCGTCGAAGTCGACGGTGGCAGAGATGGGGCTGGGCCGCAGTGAGTTCGGTTGAAGCGTCATGGTGAATCCTTTTTATTGAACGTGCGGCTATTTCACGAACAGCTGGCGGGGGAAGTTTGCCAGCGTTTCGCAGCCGTCTTCGGTAATCAGTATGCTTTCGGTAATTTCCAGCCCCCAGTCATCGACCCACAGGCCCGGCATGAAGTGAAAGGTCATGCCCGGCTGCAGGATCGTCTCGTCCGAGGGGCGCAGGCTCATGGTGCGCTCGCCCCAGTCGGGGGGGTAAGAGATGCCAATCGGGTAGCCACAGCGCGCGCCACCGCGGTCAAAACCATACTTGTCCATGGCCGCCCCCAGCGCCATGGCGATGTCGGCCGTGCGATTGCCGGGCTTGGCAACGGCCAAGCCGTTTTCGATGCCTTCCAGCAAGGCCGATTCGGCGCGGATGAAGTCGGTGGGCGGCGTGCCGAGGAACACAGTGCGCGACATGGGCGCATGGTAGCGCTTGAACACCCCGGCAATTTCGAAGAAGGTGCCTTCACCACTGCGGAACGGCGTATCGTCCCAGGTCAGGTGTGGCGCCGCTGCATCCTTGCCCGTAGGCAGCATGGGCACGATGGCCGGGTAATCACCGCCAAACACCTTGCCGTTTTCGTCGATGAACCCTTCGATGCCCACGCGATAGATTTCAGACACCAGCTTGCTCTTGGGCAACCCCGGCTCGATCACTTCCAGAATGCGCGAGTGCATGCCTTCGACAATCCTGGCGGCGACCCGCATATAGGCAATTTCCTGGGGAGACTTGATCGCCCGGCACCAGTTCACCAGCGCATTGGCATCCATGAAGTGCGCGTGGGGAAGCTCCTTGAGCAGGCTTTGGTAAGCCTTGGCAGAAAAGTAGTAGTTGTCCATTTCCATGCCCACCACGCCGGTGTGCCAGCCACGATCGGGCATGATCGACTGCGCCAGATACTCCATCGGGTGCATGTCGGGGTTCTGGACGTAGTAATCCGGGTAATAGGTGATGTTATCGGGGTGAATCCAGCAGGTGCGCAGCGCGCCATTGGCATCCATCCGGCGACCAAACCACACCGGCTCACCCTCCAACCCCACCAGCACGCACTGGTGCACATAAAATGACCAGCCGTCGTAGCCGGTCAGCCACGCCATGTTGGAAGGGTCGCTGACGATCAACACATCGATGCCGCGACCGGCCATTTCAGCACGCACTTTCCATAAACGGCTGGCGTACTCTTCACGGGTGAAAGGCAGGGAAACCTCTGTCATCGGGCAACTCGCCAATAAAAGATCACTTAGAACCAGCGCCCGCGGTAAGTCGCGGCACTGGGCCACAGGATCGACCTGGTCACCGCCGCTGCTGGCCCGCCAATGTCGCCTTGCCCCGATACTAGCACCCCTCCTTGGTCAGCGGTCAAAGCCTTTATGGCAAAAATTGCTAGACCGTTAACATCGCTTCTAGCGAGGCGTTGACCGCGAAGCGACGCGCCTCGCATGGGTTGCGGTCTTCGGGTTCTCTCGCTCATGATAAAGCTTCCCCCAGAAGCCGCAGCTAAGGAGCCTTCATGAAAATTGTCGTCCATATCGACAATGCCGCACAGTGGCAGGCCGCTATTGCCGACGCATTGCCCCAGGCCACGGTATTGACCAGCGACGCCCCGGCCAGCGAGCGGCTCGACGCTGATTACCTGGCCGTCTGGAAGGCACCGGCCCATTTGCTGCAGGAGCAAACGCACCTGAAGGGCATCATCAATCTCGGGGCAGGCGTCGACCACTTGCTCAATACGCCGGGCCTTCCTGACGGCGTGCCCATCGTCAAACTGCGCGACGCGGGCATGAGCGAACTGATGGCCGACTACGTACTATACGGCGTGCTGCACTTCTACCGCAGCATGGACCGCTATCGCCAACAGCAGACCCACGCCCAGTGGACGCCGCAGCCAGTCGCCGGCAAGGCCGACTGGCCGGTGGGCGTGCTGGGGCTCGGGGCCATTGGTGGCTATGTGGCCAGTGCACTGCAGCAGGCAGGGTTTCCGGTTTGGGGATGGAGCCGCTCTGCCAAACAGATCAGCGGGGTACGCTGCCTGCACGGTGACGAGGGCCTGGACCAGCTGTTAAGCAAGGTGCAGAGCGTCGTGACCATCCTGCCCGATACCCCGGCCACTCGGCATATCCTGAACGCCGCCCGGCTGGCGCAACTTCCGCCAGGGGCAAGTGTGATCAACCCAGGGCGCGGTAGTTTGATCGACGAACAAGCCCTGTTGAAAGCCCTTGGCACGGAACAGCAGCCAGGCCACCTGCGCGGTGCGCTGCTGGACGTCTTCCACGAAGAGCCGCTGCCTGCCAACCACCCACTGTGGCAGCACCCCAGGGTGATCGTGACGCCGCATATGGCGGCCCCGACCCCGTTGAATGACGCCATCGATCAGGTCATCTCCTATCTGCATGCCTTCGATGCCGGTGAACCTCTCGCCACCGTCAACCCTGAGGCGGGCTACTGACGCCCACTGCTCGGCACGTTATACTTTGCCAAGTGCTATCGTTTGCTGAGAACGGGCCAGCGACGCTGGGGAACCAAGGGCTGAGTCAAGGGCTCTGAGGATCATATATTCAATGGAGGAATGGCCTTTGCGTCATATTAACGTCACTGCGGCTCGCCGCTGGCTGAGCATTGCCGTGGGTGCCCTGAGTATGTCTGGCATGACAGCCGCCGTCGCAGAGCAGCCCGTCGAGGATGCTGCTTGGGCTGCCCCGCAGCCGTTCGAAGCTCAGTACCGGCTGGAGATTCGTGGTTGGCCGGGCGCGACCATCACCCATACGCTATCCAACGAAGGCCTGCACTGGCTCAGCGACATGAGCTTTTCCGTGGCCGTGGCACGCGGCCAAGAGCGTAGCCGCTTTGCGGTGGACGATGACGCCACTCGCTCGCTGCTCTATAACAGCAGCTACTCGCTGTTTGGCGTGGGCGACAGCTACCAGTTGAACGAAGCCGATATCCACTCGCTGGACCGCCAGACGGCCCTGTTCGACCTTTCACGGCGGGTCGGCCATGAAGACTGCACCCAAGAAGCACCTTGCGATATCTCGTTCGTGGACCACCGAGGTCGAGACGAGCACTTCCAGTACTACCTGAATCCCCCGGCCAGCGTCAGCGTCCCCGCTGGGGAGTTCGACGCCAAGCCGGTTACCCTGGTGGATGCCGACAAACCCGACCGTCACCTGGTGATCAATTTTCACCCTGACTGGCCCGGGCTGATCCTTTCTGCGGAGTATCAAAAGGAAGGCCGTCGCCAGACCACCATCACCATGACACGCTTCACGCCTGACGAGGGTAATGAACGCTAGATGCTCTCAGGCTTATTGATCGTATTGTTGCCGCTGTTTCTGGGCTATCTGGTTCGCGTTCGCTCCACGGCGTGGCTGAATCTCATCAACCGAGCCGTCAGTGGCTCGGTGTACTTGATACTGCTGTTCATGGGAGTGAGCCTGGCGGGGCTTGAAAATCTGGGTAGCCAGCTGTCTCGCCTCGGGGGTAACGCCCTGCTGCTTTTCAGTATCACCACCCTCTTCAATCTTGCCGCCCTCTGGTGGCTGTCCAGACGCGTACGCCTGAGCGCGGGGAGCTCTCCCGTGGTCAAGGACGCCCCCACCAGCAAACTGGCGGCCATGGGCGGCTCGCTGATGCTCGTCGCCGTGGTGGCAGGTGGCGTGGCGCTGGGGCTGCTGCTCGGCCCCACGCTGGGAGAAGCGCTATTTACCATGGCGGACTGGCTGGCAGAGTGGGTGCTCTACGTGCTGCTGGTGTTGATTGGTTGCCAACTGCGTAATTCGGGCATGCCGCTCAAACAGATTCTGCTCAATCGCCTGGGGCTCGCCATTGCGGTCACCCTGGCGCTCAGCTCGCTGTTGGCAGGCTTGGCCGCCGCCCCCTTGCTCTCATTGCGCTGGAACGAAGGCTTGGCCATGGCCTCCGGATTTGGCTGGTATTCGCTGTCGGCCATTCTGATTGGCGACCAGCTCGGCCCGCTGATGGGCGGCGTGGCGTTCTTCAACGACCTGACCCGCGAGCTGCTGGCATTCATACTGATTCCGCTGGTCATCCATCGCCACACCGCGCTGGCGATTGGCTATGGCGGGGCCACCTCCATGGACTTCACCCTGCCCGTGATTCAGCAGCATGGCGGCGTGGCCTGTGTGCCCATTGCCGTGGTCAGCGGCTTTATCCTCTCGCTACTCTCCCCGCCGCTGATTCTGTTCTTTCTTTCGCTGTCGGGTTAGCGTGAGCGGGCGCTCCTTGGGTAGGATACGCAGCTAGCGTATTGCTTCGATCATCAAGGACGCCCACCCACCATGCTCAACGGAATCTGGTTAAGCTTTTTCATTGCCGCCTTTGCGGCATCGCTCTGGCAATGGCTGGTGGGTGGCGACAGCGAGGTGTTTGCCCGCCTGGTGCAGTCGCTGTTCGATATGGCAAGGGTCAGCGTCGATATCATTCTGGTGCTGCTGGGCACCATGACGCTGTGGCTGGGATTTCTGGCCATTGCTGAAAAGGCGGGGTTAATCCGCCTGCTGGGGCGAGTGCTCGACCCGCTGTTCTGCCGCTTGATGCCCGAAGTGCCCCGCGGCCACCCGGCCATGGGGCTGATCAGCATGAACTTTGCCGCCAACATTCTGGGCCTGGATAACGCTGCGACGCCCATTGGCATCAAGGCGATGCACTCGCTGCAAACCCTGAACCCCAGCCGCGATACCGCCAGCAATGCGCAAATCCTGTTTCTGGTACTGAATACCTCGTCGCTGACCCTGCTGCCCGTCACGATTTTCATGTACCGCGCCCAGCAAGGGGCGGCAGAGCCGACGCTGGTGTTCCTGCCGATTCTGCTGGCGACCAGTGCGTCCAGCCTCGCCGGGCTGCTGGCGGTGGCCATCATGCAGCGTCTGAAGCTTTGGCAACCGGTGGTGCTGGGGTACTTGCTGGCCGCTGCGCTGGCCCTGGGGCTTTTGATCACCACGCTGGCGGGGATGTCGGCTCAAGCGCTGGCCGCCGCTTCCACGCTGGTTGGCAACCTCACGCTGTTCAGCATTGTGATCATGTTCCTGGTCGTGGGCGCGCTGCGCGGCGTGAAGGTGTATGACGCCTTTATCGAAGGTGCCAAAGAAGGCCTGAGCTTTACCATCACCCTGCTGCCCTATCTGGTGGCCATGCTGGTGGCCGTCGGGGTGCTGCGCGCCAGCGGCGTGCTGGATGCCGGGCTTGGCGGCATTCGCTGGCTGGTAGAGGGCATCGGCTGGGATACCCGCTTTGTGGATGCGCTACCCACCGCCTTTGTGAAACCGCTCTCCGGCAGCGGCTCCCGCGCCATGATGATCGAGACCATGAACACCTTTGGTGTCGATAGCTTCCCAGGGCTACTGGCGGCCACGTTTCAGGGCAGTACTGAAACCACCTTTTATGTGTTGGCGGTCTACTTTGGCGCCGTGGGCATTAGCCGCATTCGTCATGGGCTGGGATGCGCCCTGGTCGCCGATGTAGCAGGCATCACCACCGCCATTCTGGTGTGTTACTGGTTCTTTGGGTGACTGCTCCCCGCCCTAAGCGCTGACGCGCCACGGGCGAGGCTTCCCACTTCTCAGGCAGCTGCCGACGATGTGCCGGACTTACGCAAGCCTCCATGGGCAGAGACGGACAGCCCTTCCGCCTTCAACTGTATGATGCCTTGATGCTTGATGCTCAGCGCGGCGTTGATGTCTCGGTCGTGGTGCGTGTGGCAGGAGGGGCACTCCCATGACCGGACACTCAACGGCATGGCGCCCACCTTGTGGTGGCAGATATGGCAGGTTTTGGAGCTGGCAAACCACGGGTCGATCTTGACCAGATGCTTGCCCTGCTCCCTGGCCTTGTAATCCAGCTTGGTCACCAAGGCATGCCAGGACGCATCGCCGATGTGCTTGGCTAGCCTGGCGTTTTTCATCATGTTGCGGACCTTCAGCGTCTCGACGATCATCGCTTGGTTGTCGTCAACGAGCTGTCGAGAGAGCTTGTGCTGGAAGTCGTTGCGGGCGTTGGCAACCCGCTCGTGAGCCTTGGCAACGAGTAATCGTGCCTTGGCTCGGCGGGCGCTGCCCTTCTTCGTGCGGGACAGCGCCTGCTGCTTGCGCTTGAGGTTCTTCTGCGCCTGCTTGAGGAAGCGCGGATTGGCGACCTTGCGGCCGGTGGAGTCAATGGCCAGATGCGACAGCCCCATATCGAGGCCCACGACCTTAGCGGCGTCAACGTCCTTCAGCGGTGCCGGGGCAGCCTGCTCAGTGTCAAACAGCAACGAGGCGTAGTGCTTGCCGGTGACGGTACGGGTCAGGGTGATGCTTTTCAGCCTGCCCTCGACCTGGCGATGCATCCTGGCCTTGATCGGCCCGAGCTTGGGCACCTTGATCCAGTTGTCGCCGACCTTGACGCCGACGCAGTGATAGCTGGACTGCTTGCCCCGCTTGCTCTTGAAGCGCGGATAGCCGGCCTTCTGCTTGGGGTCGAAGAAGCGCTGGAAGGCCTGATCAAGGTTGATGCAAGACTGCTGGAGCGCCATGGAATCCGCCTCTTTCAGCCAGCCGTACTTGCGCGATTTCTTGGCCACCGGCAGCAGCTTCTTGATGTCGTGCTTGGCGCTCAGCGACTGCCCGTGACGCTTGTAGCGATGCGACATGATGCGAAGGCCGGTGTTGTAGCAGAAACGTACCGCGCCGAACTGGCGGTTCAGGAACTCCGCCTGCTCGGTCGTGGGATAGATGCGTACCTTGGTGGCCTTCAGCATATCAGTGCTCACTGCTACAATAGCCAGAGATTAAGGGCTATAGCGAGGAATGTAAAGTGAGTGTGCATGAAAGTTATCGGCGAGGGCGACATAGCGTCACTCGGCTAGTCGTCCACCTTGTTTTTACGACGAAGTATCGGCGCAAAGTGTTCGACGGCTACATGATAGGGCAGCTCCGAGAGGCATTTGAATCAGCTTGCGAAAAACTCGACTGCCGCATCCTTGAGTTCGATGGTGAAGAAGACCATGTTCACCTGCTCGTGGAATATCCGCCAAGGCTGTCGATCAGTGTGCTGGTCAACAATTTGAAGTCCACGTCGTCCCGACGGGTGCGGTTCTTGAATGCCCATATTCCGCGCCTCAGCAAGAGCGCCGTGCTGTGGTCGAGATCGTATTTCGCTTGTAGCGCAGGCGGAGCCACTATCGAGACGCTCAAGGCTTATGTGCAGGGACAGAAGACACCAGAATAGGGCCGCTTGCGCGGCCCCCGCTTACCTCCCTGCCCGAGTGGGTGAGGGTTCACGCGGGTTTTTGCTGAATCAGCAAGCCCGTTCGCCACGAATCGCTGCGCTGAGTGCTTTGCGCAGCGCTGGCCCGGAAAGCCCACGGCCAAGCAGAACGATGAGTTTGGCCACGGCGGCTTCCAGCGTGATGTCTCCTCCAGCGATCACGCCCGCCTGATTGAGCGCCGCCCCGGTGGCGTAGGCGCCTTGAATGACCTCCCCCTGAGCGCACTGCGTGACGTTGAGCAGCGCCACGCCCCGCTCATGGGCTGCCTTCAAGGCATCGAGTAGTGCACCATCAAAGCTGGGCGGGTTCCCCACGCCGTAGCTGTGCAGCACCACACCTTTCAGCGTGTCGTCTGCCAGTAGCGCTTTTGCGCGCGTTAGCGACATGCCTGGGTGTAGCGGCAGCACCGCTACCGCCTCGTCATCGAGTTCGATGGGAGCAAAGTTGGGCTCCCCGCTGAGCAGCGCCGAGGGCTGGGGAAAGGTGATGCCAATGCCGATCTCGGCAAGCCAAGGGAAGTTGGGAGAGTCGAAGGCATCCAGACCTTGAGTACGCACCTTGCGGGCGCGGTTACCGCGCAGCAGCCGGTCATGGAAGACCAGGCTCACTTCGCAAGGTGTGGCCGGATGAGCCGCCAGCTGTAGCGCGCTGACCACGTTGTTCAGCGCGTCGCTTCTGGGCTCACCCAGCGGAATTTGAGAGCCTGTGAAGATCACCGACTTGTTCAAGGCACCGAGCATGAACGACAGCGCCGACGCGCTGTAGGCCATGGTATCGGTGCCGTGCAGGATCACGAAGGCATCGTAGACCTGCCAGTGGGCTTCCAGCGCCGCGATCAGTCGATTCCACGCCTCGGGCATCAGCTCGGCGCTGGCGATCAAAGTCGTTCAGAATGCGCAGGCCGCACTTGAACAGCAGGATCAGCGCCACGAGGTTGACCACTGCCAAGAGGCCCATGGTCACATCGGCGAAGCCAAACACGGTGCCTAGATCGGTGGTCGCGCCCCAGCACACCAGCAGTACGATCGCCACCCGGAAGGCGTTGAACAGGTTCTGGTTGTCACGGCTGAAGAAGTTCAGGCTGTTTTCGCCCAGGTAGTAGTTGTAGAGGATGGTGCTGAAGGCAAACAACAGCAGCGCCAGGCTCACGAAGGTGCGGCCCCACTCGCCCACGTGGTCTGCCAAGGCAGCCTGAGTGAGCGCGATACCTTCGACACCTGCCCCGGCGGCTGGGTCGTATACGCCGCTGAGCAGAATCAGAAACGCCGTGGCCGAGCAGATGATCACCGTATCGATGAACACCGAGAATGCCTGCACGATGCCCTGGTTGGCCGGGTGTGGCACATACGCCACGGCAGCCACGTTGGGCGCACTGCCCAGGCCCGCTTCGTTGGAGAACAGGCCACGCTTCAAGCCCATCATGATGGCAGCGCCAATCCCGCCGCCTACCAGCGGCTCAAGGCCAAAGGCACTCTTGACGATCAGCGCCATTACCGCAGGGATCTCACCCAGGTTCATGGCAATGACCAGCAGCGCCACGGCGATATAGCCCACGGCCATGAAGGGCACCAGGAATTCGGAGATGCGGGCAATCCGCTTGATGCCGCCAAAGATGATCAGCCCCACTAGCATCGCCAGCGCAATACCGCTGTACAGCACCGGTACGCCGAAGGCATCGCCAAACGAAGTGGCCACGGCGTAGGACTGCAGGGCGGTAAAGGCGAAACCAAAGGTAATCAGCAGCAGTACCGAGTAGAACGCCGCCAGCCAGCGCCACTGTTTGCCCAAGCCTTTGACGATGTAGTACGCCGGGCCACCGCGGTAAGTGCCATCACCTTCCGCCTGCTTGTAGGTTTGCGCCAGGGTGCACTCTAGAAAGCTGGTGGCCATGCCCATCAAACCGACGATCCACATCCAGAAAATCGCCCCCGGGCCGCCCAGCGTAATCGCCACGGCCACGCCGGCGATGTTACCGCCGCCCACGCGCCCCGCCACCGATAGCACCAGCGCCTGAAACGAGCTCAAGTGGCCGTGCTGATTACGCTTGAAGGCTTGGCCAGACCCCAGAATACGAAACATCTGACCAAAATAACGAAACTGTACGAAGCGGGAGGCAACGGTAAAACCGATACCAACGCCCACCAGTAATACGAGCAGGACCTTCCCCCAGAGGAGGTCGTTGAGCATATCGAGCATGGGATAGTCTCCGCATTTTTATATTGGCGTTATGGTTGTAATCGCGTCCTTGTTTGCGATTGAAAGGCGCGCAGAGTGTTGTACCAAGCCAAAAGCGGGATGACGCTTGGCGCAGCGATGCAGTTGGTTGCACTCACTGCGCCAGTGGGTGCATCACAGTGCATCAGGCGTATACAGCCCCCGCGAGATGATGACCGCTAGAGAGAATGTACCGAGCAGTCATCTGATGATGTTACTGCGATGCCCACTTGTGAAGATGCACCGATTGACGTTAAATAACATCAATATCGATGCAAGCGAGTGCACGACCAGGCAGGAGTGAACGATGCGAACCACTGTTACCATTGACGATGAGCTCTACGAGCAGGCATTGGCGTTTGCCGAGCCGGGAATGGATAAACCGTCAGACCTCTTTCGCGAGGCCATGAAGACCTATGTCCGCGTGCAAGCCGGTCGACGCCTTGCAGCCCTGGGTGGGACTGCGCCAGAGATGCCCGACATACCCCGCCGTCGCGAGGCGCCTTCAACGCAATGAACGTGCTAGTCGACACATCGGTCTGGGTGGATCATTTCAGAAAACGAAACGATGCCCTGATCGGATTGATCGAAAAAGATCTTGTGCTCAACCACCCCATGGTTTTGGCTGAGCTTGCCTGCGGGACACCTCCCTCCCCGCGCACTCAAACGCTAAAAAGTGTTGCCCTCTTGCGGCCCTGTCATCAGGCTAGTTTGTCGGAGGTGATGGACTTCATCGAACGTGAAAAGCTCTATGGCCTGGGCTGCGGCTTAGTCGACATGTGCTTACTTGCCTCAACACTTATCACGCCCGATACGCAGTTATGGACGCTAGACAAGCGTCTCGCGGATATGGCGGACAAGTTCGCTGCGGCCTACCGGGTCGCGGTACATTGAGAGCTGATCACAGTATCCGCTTGAACTGCTTAATAAAATAGCCACCATCGATCAACATTGCTGCAGGCATGGCTTCTTTTCCTTCTGCAAACGAAAAACGCCCCAGGGGTCGGCTTATCCCGAGATATGTGGGAAAGCTTACTGCCCAGGGCGTGGATAACGCTTAGCTTACGGAGTGCTTAATACATCGCCAACCCCTACATCCGTAACATCATTACCAGGGGCACGCAATGCCCGCGTTTGCCGCCCTGGCCGCGTGAAGCTTCTTGTAGCTTTCGATGAGGCGCTGGTGGCGCTCCAGCCCCTCCAACTGCATGTTGGTGGGAGTAAGGCCGTGGAAGCGCACGCTGCCATCTACCGAGCCAACCACCGCCGCCATGGTGGCTTCGCCGAACATGCGCTGGAAGTTGGGCAGGTAGTCGTCCAACGCCAGCTCGTCGTCCAGGGCAATCTCCAGCACCGCGCTCACAGCTTGATAGAACAGGCCGCGCTCGACGGTGTTGTCGTTGTACTGCAGGAACATCTGCACGCAGTCCAGCGCCTCTTCATGGCGGTCAAGCGCCAGGTAGACCAGCAGCTTCAGCTCAAGAATGGTCAGTTGCCCCCACACGGTGTTCTCGTCGAACTCGATACCGATCAGCGTGATGATATCGACGTGGTCGTCCATCTGACTCTCTTCCAGCCGCTCGACCAGGTCGGTCAGCTGTGCGTCGTCCAGGCGGTGCAGGTTGAGGATATCTTCGCGGTAATCCAGCGCCTTGTTGGTGTTGTCCCAAATCAGGTCTTCGATGGGGTACACCTCGGAGTAGCCCGGCACCAGAATGCGGCACACCGGTGCGCCCAGGTCTTCGTGTACCGCCATGTACACTTCGGCCCCCAGCTCCTCGAAAATACCGAACAGGGTCTTGGCTTCTTCCTCGTTGCTGCCAGAGAAGTCCCACTCACTGAACTCGAAGTCGGGCTTGGCACTGAAGAAGCGCCAGGAGACCACGCCCACCGAGTCGATGAAGTGCTCGACGAAGTTGTTCGGCTCGGAGACAGTCTGGGAATTGAAGGTCGGCAACGGCAGGTCGTTCAAGCCTTCGAAACTGCGCCCCTGCAGCAGCTCGGTCAGGCTGCGCTCCAGCGCCACCTCGAAGCTTGGGTGGGCACCAAAGGAAGCGAATACCCCGCCGGTACGCGGATTCATCAGCGTCACGCACATTACCGGGAACTGCCCGCCCATGGAGGCATCCTTCACCAGCACCGGGAAGCCCTGGGCTTCCAGGGCATTGATGCCCTCGACAATGCTGGGGTACTTGGCCAGTACTTCTTGCGGTACGTCGGGCAGGGTCAATTCCTGTTCGAGGATTTCCCGCTTCACCGCCCGCTCGAAAATCTCTGAAAGGCACTGCACCTGAGCCTCCACCAGCGTGTTGCCCGCGCTCATGCCATTGCTGAGGAACAGGTTTTCGATCAGGTTGGAGGGGAAATAGACCGTTTCGCCGTCGCTTTGGCGCACAAAGGGAAGCGAAACGATGCCCCGGTCTTCACGGCCCGAGTTGGTATCAATCAGGTTCGAGCCACCCAGCTCGCCTTCCGGGTTGTAAATCGCCAGGCAGTGCTCGTCGAGAATTTCGGCGGGCAGCTCGTCGTTCGGCCCCGGCTTGAACCACTTCTCATTGGGGTAGTGCACGAATTCGCTGTTCGCGATCTCTTCGCCAAAGAACTGATCGTTGTAGAAGAAGTTGCAGCTCAGACGCTCGATGAACTCGCCCAGCGCAGAGCACAGCGCGCTCTCTTTGGTCGCGCCTTTGCCGTTGGTAAAGCACATGGGGGACGCCGCATCGCGGATATGCAGCGACCACACATGGGGCACGATATTGCGCCAGGAGGCGATCTCGATCTTCATACCGAGGTTCGCCAGAATCGCGCTCATATTGGCGATGGTCTGCTCCAGCGGCAGGTCCTTGCCGGGGATAAAGGTGCTGCCTCCCTCGGGTGCCCCCATCAGCAGCGCCTGGGCGTCTTCGTCGATGTTCTCGACCACCTCGATCTGAAACTCGGGGCCGGTCTGGATGACCTTCTTCACCGTGCAGCGGTCGATGGAGCGCAGAATGCCTTCGCGATCTTTTTCCGAGATATCTTCCGGCAGCTCTACCTGAATCTTGAAGATCTGCTTGTAGCGGTTTTCCGGGTCGACGATGTTGTTTTGCGACAGGCGAATGTTCTCGGTGGGAATATTGCGCGCGTTGCAGTACACCTTGACGAAGTAGGCGGCACACATGGCCGACGACGCCAGGAAGTAGTCAAACGGGCCAGGGGCCGAGCCGTCGCCCTTGTAGCGAATCGGCTGGTCGGAAATGACCGTAAAGTCGTCGAACCTGGACTCCAGGCGGAGGTTGTCGAGATAGTTAACTTTGATTTCCATAAGCGGGCGTCCGGAGTAATGAGTGTGCCTGAGCGCCAACGCATCAGGCGAATGGCGGCCATTATCCAGTTTTTTTGCCCGCTTCGTCTTGGGCAGTCGCTTGAATCGCTCATGGCTGATGTAGCAAGAACGGCAGCGCCTCTTCCAGCAGCAGGTCAGGAATCTCTTCGGCGATATAGTGACCGCAGGGCAGCGCCTTGCCCTCTACCTGCGTCGCTACCTTGCGCCATTCAGCCAAGGCATCGAAGCAGGCTTCAATCGCACCTTCGGCACCCCACATCACGTTGATCGGACAGGTGAGCTTCACATCCGCGTCGATATCCGCCTGGTCGTGCTCCAGATCGATGGTGGCGCTGGCGCGGTAGTCGCCGCAGATGCCGGTGGCCGTACCGGGAAGCGACAGGCAGCGCTCGTACTCCGCCAGCGCTTCTGGGGCGAACGGTGCCATACCTGCACTACGGGCACCCATCACGCTTTTCAGGTACTGCGCGGGGTCGGCTTGAATCAGCATTTCCGGCAGCGGCTGAGGGCGAATCAGAAAGAACCAGTGCCAGTAGCTGCGGGCAAACGCCTCATTGGTGCCCCGGTACATGGCCAGCGTGGGGGCGATATCTAAAAGCACCATGCGCTCGATCCGCTCGGCGTAATCAACGCCTAAACGATGCGCTACCCGCGCGCCGCGGTCGTGGGCCAGTACTTTAAACCGCTCAAATCCCAGCGCGCTCATCAGTTCGGCCATATCGGCGGCCATGGTGCGCTTGGCGTAATTGAGATGCTCTGCGTCATCGTCCGGCTTGCCGCTGTCGCCGTAGCCGCGCAGGTCAGCAGCAATCACCGTGAAGTGCTGGGCAAGCGTAGCCGCCACTTTGTGCCAGATCATATGGGTCTGCGGGTGCCCGTGAAGCAGCAGCAACGCCGGGCCACTGCCCCCCATGCGGTAGGCAATATCGACGCCGTTAACGCGGCGTGTCTGTTTTTCAAACCCTTCAAACATAACGAGCTCCTCGCGGATAGATGATGCTCTTCATTCGACGACTTCTTGTAACCGCTCGATCAGAAAGTCTTTCAGCGCGACCACGGCGGGCGTGAGCGACAGCCGATGCGGGCAGACGAGATACAGCGGCGCGGGCTCGGTAGGAAACGCAGCCAACAGCGCCACCAAGCGGCCTGCGCGGAAATCCGCCTGAACATCCAGGAGAGATTTATAGGCAACGCCCTCTCCCGCCAGCGCCCAGCGGCGCACGCACTCAGCATCGTCGCTCACCCGATTGCCCTGCACGCTGATGCGCTCACTGCCGAACTGCCACTGGTCATGCACCCGCTCACCAAGATTGAAGCAGAGGCAGTTGTGCTGGCGTAGTTCATCTGGCGTGGTGGGTTCGCCGTGACGCGCGATATAGCGAGGTGCGGCGCACACCACCCGTTGGTTATCACTTTTTAGCGGCAGGGCTACCAGGCTGGAATCCTCCGGCACGCCGTAACGCAGGGCAATCTCCACTGGCTGGCGAAACAGATCGCTCACCCGATCGCTGACCCGAAGCCGCAGACGCAGCTGCGGATGCAGCGCCATAAAATGGTCCAGCCAGCCCAGCAGCACGTTGCGGCCCAGATCGGAAGGCATGGAGAGGCTGAGCTCTCCCGCGATCTCCTGGCGTTCGCGGTGCAGCTCTTTTTCCCCTTCGGCAAGGGCGCTCAATGCCGTTTTCGCATGCACTAAATAGTGCGCCCCGGCGGGTGTTAGCCGCAAGCTGCGGGTAGAGCGTACCAGTAGCCGCGTGCCCAACGCGTCTTCAAGCCGTTTGATCGCCACGCTAGCCACTGCCGGGGTAATCGCCAGCTCCCGCGCGGCGGCGGAAAGGCTGCCGTGCTCGGCGGCATAGACAAGCACGTTTAGGTCATCGGTACGCATGGAGCGATAGCGCCCTTATTTTCAAAAAAAATTGGAAACTGTTAGCTACATTAACCCTCTTTTTCATAAAACGACACCCAGGCATGATGTCGCCATTCATCATCGCTTGGAGAACGACCATGAAAGCATTCGCGTTTACCAAAAGCCTGCCGATCGACCACCCAGACGCCCTGCACGCCGTCGAGCTGCCGCTGCCCACACCCGAGCCCCACGATATTCGCGTCGCGGTCAGCGCAGTTTCCGTCAACCCGGTAGATGCCAAGGTGCGCAAAAGCGCGCTGCCCGAAGGCGGCGAGCCGCGGGTGCTGGGTTACGACGCGGTAGGCGTGGTCGATGCCGTGGGCAGTGCAGTCACTCGCTTTCAGCCGGGTGACCGGGTGTGGTACGCGGGCAGCATTGCGCGCCAAGGCTCCAATGCCGAGTACCAGCTGGTCGATGAGCGTATCGCCAGCCTGGCGCCGAAAAGTCTGTCTGACGTCCAGGCAGCGGCTCTCCCTCTCACCGCCATTACCGCCTGGGAGCTACTGTTTGACCGCCTGGAACTGGGCCTGCGCGACACCAAAGGCAAAACATTATTAGTGGTAGGTGCTGCCGGTGGCGTTGGCTCGATTCTGATTCAGCTGGCCAAGCAGCTCACCGATATCACCGTGATTGGGACGGCCTCACGCCCGGAAAGCCAAGCCTGGGTCACGTCGCTCGGCGCCGATGCGGTGATCGACCACCGCCAACCGCTGGATGAAGCGCTCAAAGCCGCAGGCTACGAGCAAGTGGATATGGTCATCAGCCTTAACCAAACCGATCACCACTTCGAGGCGATCATCAATGCCTTGAAGCCCCAGGGCAAATTGGCACTGATCGATGACCCGGAGCTGATCGACGTGCGTAAACTCAAGCTCAAGAGCCTGTCACTGCACTGGGAGCTGATGTTCACTCGGCCTTTGTTTACTACCGAGGACATTGCCAAGCAGCACGACCTATTGAGCGAAGTTGCCGCCATGGTGGATAGCGGCCGTTTGACCACGACGCTTGGCGAGGTACTTGGCCCCATCACTGGCGACAACCTGACGCGTGCCCACGCGCTGATCGAGAGCAACCGCACCGTAGGCAAGCTGGTGCTAGCGGGGTTTTAAGCACGCGCGCCGATCATTTCAAGCCCGCTTGAGGTATCAGCCGTTGCACTCTTGGGCGCAAGGCGGCACATTAGCCGCCACCGCCCAAGAGCCCCGAGTCACACCCATGCACGATGAATTTGTGGCCAATTTACGCCTGCTGTGCAGCTACTACCCGTCGATTGCCGATGTGTGCCGCCGCCTGCCGATGAACCGAGCGCAATTCAACCGCTACTTGAGCGGGCGCTACTACCCCAGTCATGCGGCGCTCCAACGAATATGCCATTTTCTTGGCGTCACCGCAGACGACATTGGCCTCCCCCATCAGGATTTTCGCGCCCTGGTCATATCATGCGTACGCTGGTCTGTCTGGAGGAGCGCGACGGCGGCGTGGTGTATCAGCGCACCGAACGCATGCCGGTGGCCCCCGGCAAACGCCCCTGCCATAACCGCTATGTGGGGGCGGCAGTCAAACTCGCGGACCGGCTGTTCTTGATCGACCACGAAACCCTGAACGGTCACGAGATCACCCAGACCATTCTGTTTCCCAGCTTTCAAAGTCAGGTAACGCGATTGACGGGGCTGAAGATGGGCGTGGCGGACAACAGCGAGCGCATGCCCTGCTGTGTGAGAGTGGTCTATCAGCGGCTGGATGAGCAGACCAGTCTGCGCGAAGCACTCGCCCAGTGCGGGCTACTGGCACTGGGCGACCCATCCCTGGATGCGGCGCTACTGGCCGCCATTCAGAACGATATCGCCGCAGGGGAGTACCATTTTCGTGCGCGCCATTAACGTGGCGGTGGTGTCGCAGTCGCCAGCACGTGGGAAAACAGAATGGCTTCGAACTGCTCCATGGGAGCCAGTGACTTGAGCGTCTTGGCGCGCAGGATGGCGCCTTCCCACCCCGAGAGAATGAAGCTGGCCAGCGTGTCAGGTGACAACCCTTCCGGCACGCTGCCGTCTGCCTGAGCCTGGCTCAAGCACGTGACCAGGCGTTTTTCCCAGCGCTGGAAGACCACGTTGAGCGCATCGCGGAAGGTGTCGTTCTGGCCCGCCAGCTCCTGCCCCAGGTTGCCGATCAGGCAGCCCGTGGAGTGGTCACAGTCGAGCATATGCGCCCTACCTGCCGCGAAGTAGCGACGCAGACGTTCGAGAGGTGGCACGGCCGAATCTTCCATCAAGGTGGCCAGATTGGCATCGTATTGGCTGGCAAACCGCTCGATCACCGCCAGACCAAAGTCCTCTTTACTGGCAAAATAGTGGTAAAACGAACCCTTGGGTACACCGCAGGTTTTTAGAACGGCATTGATACCCGTGGCGTTATAGCCCTGCTGGGCAATCAGCTCAGCGCCGGTATCAATCAACTTATCGCGCGTGGCGGTGTTTTTCATAGCGTCATGCAGACCAGGAAGTCTATGGTTTTTCACGTCAATGATGACAGGTATCGGAAACCGCGTCAGCGTTTGGGTTGCACGCTATTTGCACAATGCTTGCCTAATCGCTGCGTAGGAATCGGTGATGCTAGCATGATCTTGCCACTTCTCGGGCATTTTTGCCTTCAGCCAATGGATACCCCCCCGGCCATGACTCCACCTCGCTCTTTTGCCTCCTCACAGCAAGGCCGCCTGGGCCTGGGTGCCCTAGCCGCCTTGCTGGTACTGGCGGGCGGCCTTGCCGTGGCCTGGTGGATCATCAGTCAGCCACCCAGGGTAGAGCGCAGGCCACCGCCGCCGCCCGTGCCCCCGGTGGTCGACGTGATGACCGTCGAGCAGCGCCTACAGTCGCCGACCCTGAGCGGCTTTGGTCGTGTCGAAGCGGAACAGTCGACGCTGCTGGCCAGCCGCGTGGCCGGGCAGCTGGAACGTTTTGCCGAAGGCGTACTGCCCGGCCGTGTGGTCGAGCAGGGAGCACCGGTGGCTTACATCGACCAGGCCGACCTGCAGCTGGCACTGGAGGATGCCCAGGCTCAACTGGCAAACGCCGAAGCCCAGCTGGCCCTGGAACAGGCCGAACAGCAGCGCGCCCGCAGTGAGTACGAGTCGTTCGGCAGGCAGCTGAGCGCCGAACGGCGTGCGCTGGTGCTGCGCGAACCCCAGCTGCGCCAGGCCCAGGCGCAGTTGACCCAGGCGCGCGTGGTCCGCGACCAGGCGGCGCTAAACCTGGAACGAGCCACCCTCACGGCGCCCTGGCGCGCCATGGTTCAGGAGCGCCTGGTGGGGGCTGGCAGCCTGCTGAGCCAGGGCACCGAAGTGCTCAGCCTGGTAGGTGTCGAGCAGTTCTGGGTACGCGCTTCGCTGCCCGGCGATACGTTGGCCTGGCTGGAGAGTGGCGGTCGCGTCACGCTCACCAGCCAGGGCTGGCCCGATCAGGCCGAACGGGAGGGCGAACTGCTCTCCGTGCTGCCCAACCTGGAAGAGAACGGCCTGCAGGCCCAGCTGCTGATTGCCGTGAACGACCCACTGGCCCTGAATCATGAGGGTCCCGCCCTGCGGCTGGGCGACGTCATGCGGCTCACCTTCCACACCCGCGCCCAGGAGCCGCTGATCAGGCTACCCTCTGCCGCGCTTCGCCCCGGCGAGCAGGTCTGGTGGGTGGACGACGACAACCGCTTACGCAGTACCCGCGTCACTCTCGCTTATCGCGGCCAGGATGACGTACTGATCCGGGAGGGCCTGGAAGCGGGCCAGCGCGTGGTCGTTGCAGGCCTGGCGCAGCCCCGCGAGGGGCAGGAAGTTCGCCTGCGCCAACGTGGCGACACCCCGGCACGTGATCAGGAGAGCGCTCAATGATGCGTAAAGGCCCGTTGGCGTGGATGGTGGATCACGGCGTTGCCCCCAACTTGATGATGGTGCTGTTCATCGTGGGCGGCCTGATGGCCTCGATGGCCATCAAGAAAGAGGTCTTTCCGGAGTTCGAAACGGAAATCGTCCAGGTCTCCATCAGCTACCCAGGCGCCACCCCAGAAGATATCGAGCAAAGCCTGCTGCTGCCCATGGAAGCCGCCATCGCCAACGTGGAAGGCATCGACGAGATGACCGCCAGCGCCAGCGAAGGCAGCGGCGTGGTCAGCGCAACGCTGATCGACGGCGTGGATGTGATGCGCGCCTACCAGGACATTCAACAGGCCGTAAATGCCATTACCACCCTGCCCGCCGCTGCCGACCCGCCCCGCATTACCCTGGCAGGCCGCTCGCGCAGCGTCGTCAGCCTGCAGGTGTACGGCAGGGTGGGCCAAGAAGCCCTGCACGACGCCGCCGAGAACGTGCGGGCCGAGTTACAGGCCACCAGCGGCATCTCCCGGGCGGAGCTCTCCGGCAACCGGGACCGGGAAATCCAGGTGCACCTGGACGATGAAGCCATCGAGCGCTACGGGCTCGATCATCAGCAGTTGGCCAGCCGCATCGCCGCCGAAGCACTGGATCTGGCCAGCGGCCAGTTGACCACCGCCGAGGGAGAATGGCTGATCCGCTACCAAGGGCGCCGCAATAGCGCCGAAGCGTTCGCCGAGCTGCCCATTCTGACCACGGCCCAGGGCTCGCCGGTGCTGTTGCGCGACATTGCCCAGGTTAGTGAAGGCTTTGCCGAAACCGACCGAGAGGAGTTCTACAACGGCCAGCCAGGCATCTCGGTGGATGTGTACCAGATTGGCGGCCAAACCCCCACCAGCATTTCCAACGCGGTTCGCGGCGAGCTGGAACGGCTGCGCGCCAACCTGCCCGACGGCGTGAGCCTGGACATCGCCCGGGACAGCTCGGAAGTCTACGAAGACCGACTCGGTCTGCTGCTCAAGAACGCCTGGATGGGCCTGGCGCTGGTGCTGGTGCTGATGGCGCTGTTTCTCGAAGCGCGACTGGCGTTCTGGGTGACGCTGGGCATTCCCACGGCGTTTCTGGGGGCCATGCTGTTCCTGCCCTGGATTGGCGTCTCGCTCAACATGATGTCGATGTTCGCATTCATCATTGCGCTGGGCATCGTTGTCGATGACGCCATCATGGTGGGCGAGAACATCTACAGCTATCGCGAAGAGGGTTACTCGTTGCGCGATGCGGCGGTCAAGGGCGCCCAGGAAATTGCCACGCCGCTCACCTTTGCGATCCTCTCGAACATCGTGGCCTTTCTGCCCCTGCTGTTCCTGCCCGGCTTTTTAGGGCTGATCTTTGCCACGGTGCCGGTCGTGGTGATCACGGTCTTCGTGATCTCGCTGGTGGAAGCGCTGCTGATCCTGCCCGCACACCTGGCCCACGCCAGCAAACCGAGGCAAACGCCAGCCTGGCAGCGTCCTCTGGAGGCCGTGCGGCTACGCATGCAGCAGGGGCTGCACCATTTCACCTACCGGCGCTTCGAGCCCTTTCTGCAGGGTGCACTGAACCAGCGCCTGCTGACCGTCTCGCTGGGCGTGGCGCTGCTGGCGATCACCCTGGCATGGGCCATGAGCGGTCGATTGGGCTTCTCGTTGATGCCCCGGGTCGAATCCGATCAGGTGCAGGCCAGCGTCACCCTACCGATTGGCAGCCACATCAGCGTCAGCCGCGAATTGAGCCAGCAATTGCTGGACGCCGCCACGGCCCTCAGCGAGCGTGAAGAGGGGTTGAGCTTCACCAGCACCCGTAGCAGCCTGGATGGCGAAAGCCTCTCCGTACGCCTCGACATCGCTTCGGAAAGCCTGGAGAGCTGGCCACCCTCACGCATTGCCCGCGAGTGGCGTGAACTGACCGGCGACCTGCTGGGCGCGCAATCGGTCCGCTTCGAATCCGACTTTGGCGGCCCCGGCAGCGGCGCTGCGCTAAGCCTGCGGCTTTCGCACCCCAATACCCAGGTGCTGGAGGCAGCCGCCACACGATTGGCCGAACAGCTGG
>NZ_LFGT01000005.1:175544-187342 GCF_002078115.1 Halomonas sp. BC2
CGGCAAGCCACAGCTGGAAATGCGCCTGTCGGCCGAAGGCCGCTCGCTGGGGCTGACCGGCAGTGACTTGGCACAGGCCCTGCGTGCTCCGCTGCAAGGCGCCACCGCCGTCGAGCAGTTCATCGGCCGCCGAGAGGTCAGCGTCGAAGTGCGTTTACCGGAAGCCTCTCGCGATAGCCTCAGTGAGCTATACCGGCTTCCCGTGCGCACCCCCGAGGGGCTCAGCGTGCCGCTGTCGCGGGTGGCCGACATCACCCTCAGCCAGGCATCCAGCAGCCTGCAACGCATCAACGGCCGACGCATCATCACCGTCACCGCCGACTCCGAGGGCGACCAGGCCATCAATCAGGTGCTCGCCACCTTGCAGGAGGATGTCTTCCCCACCCTCAGCAATACCTGGCCGGGCCTCGAAGTCAGCATGGGTGGCCGCCAGCAGGATACCGCCGACAACCTGGCCACGCTGCGCAAGGCCATGTGGCTGATGATTGCGGCGCTCTATGCCCTGCTGGCAATTCCCTTCCGAAGCTACTTGCAGCCGCTGCTGGTGATGGCCGCCATTCCGTTTGGTATCGTGGGTGCCATCGGGGGACATATGCTGATGGGCTTTGGCTTGTCGATCATCAGCCTGCTGGGCATGCTGGCGCTGTCCGGCGTGGTCATCAACGATGCCCTGGTGCTGATCGACTACGCCAACCGCAAGCGGCGCGAAGGCATGGCGCCTCGGGAAGCCATCGTGGCCGCTGCCACACGCCGGTTGCGGCCGATCATGATGACCACACTGACGACCTTCCTGGGGCTGGCACCGATGATTCTGGAAACCTCGCGACAGGCACGCTTCATGATTCCCATGGCCATCTCTCTGGGCTTTGGCATGCTGTTCGCCACGGTCATTCTGTTGGTTCTGGTGCCCTGCCTCTATCTCAGCCTGGAGAATCTGCGCGAACGCCTCAGCGCACCGTCCCCTCCCGAACCCGAGAGGGCTAACCCATGAAGGCGTTACATAGCCTGCGCCAGTGGCGCCCCTCGCGGCTGGGCATGAAGCTGTTCGCGGCCATCCTGAGCGTCAATGTGGCCATTGCTGCCAGTGTGTTTCTGGCGGTCACCTACAGTATCGATCGTGGCTTTCTCGACTACCTGAACCAGGCCCAGGAGCGCCGTGCCACGCTGCTGGCCGACGGCCTCATTACTCGTTGGGAAACACAGAACAGCTGGGCGTGGCTGGAAGAGGCCCCCGACCGCTGGCCCTACATCGTCCGCTTCGAGCTGGGCCAGGAGCATCGTGATCGGCCATCTCCCTTGGGGGAGGCGCAGGATTTCGCTCTGCAGGGTGCCGATGGCCACGCCATCATTCCCCCCAGCGATACTCCACGGGGCTCCCGCAACTGGCACTGGATGACCCTCTACAGCGACCTGGCGCCCAATGGCCAGCGTGAAGCCATTGGCGCCCTCGGCTTTCGCCCGCCCCAGGAGATGATGGAGCGCATGGAGAGCCGCTTTCTGGAGCGCCAGCAGCGCAATCTGATCCTGATCGTGGTCTCGCTGGGCATTGCCTCCCTGCTGCTGGCTGGCGGGCTCTCCTGGTGGCTGGGCCGACGCACGCGGGCGCTGGCCGGTGCCACCCTGCGGCTCACCGAAGGCGACTACCATACCCGCTTGCCCGAACGCGGCCGCGATGAGCTGTCTCGCTTGGCCCGGGATTTCAACGTGCTGGCGGCCACCCTGGAAGCCAGCCGCGAGGCCCGGGCACGCTGGGTGTCGGACACGGCCCATGAGCTGCGCACCCCGCTGGCCGTACTGCGCGGTGAAATCGAAGCCATGCAGGATGGTATTCGCCCGCTGAATCAGGAAAACCTGAGCTCGCTGGCCCAGGAAGTGGCTCAGCTGGAGCGCCTGGTCTCCGACTTGCGGCTGCTCTCGCAAAGCGATGCGGGAGCGCTGGACATCCAGCTGGCCCCGCTGAACCTGAGCGACAGCCTGGGCAGCCGCCTGACCGACGCCGACCGCTGGCTTGAGCAGAGCGGCCTGAGCCTGACCTGCCAGCTGGAAGAGGACATCATGATTCGCGGCGATGCCCAGCGCCTGCGCCAGCTGTGGAGCAATCTGCTGGACAATAGCTGTGCCTATACGCAATCGCCTGGGGCGCTGCGCGTCACGCTCGGCTGCGCGCGCGGTCAGGCCGTCATCGTCTGGCAGGACAGCTCCCCCGGCGTCCCCAACAGCGAGCTGGGGCGGCTCACCGAACGCCTGTATCGGGTCGAGGGGTCGCGTAACCGTGCCAGCGGCGGTAGCGGCCTGGGCCTGTCAATTGCCAGCGCCCTGGTGAGTGCTCACGGGGGCACCATGGAAGCCAGCGCCTCGACATTGGGCGGGCTGGCCTGGACACTGCGCTTTCCGCTGATTTCTTCTGACCCTTACTGAATGCGAGTTGACCATGACCCAGGAAGCATCCCTGCTGATCGTCGAAGACGAACCCAAAATTGCCAGGCTCATGGCGGACTACCTTGGCAGCCATAACTTCGCCCCCACCATCATCGGCCATGGCAGCGACGTGATGCCCTGGCTCACCCAGCACTCCCCGGCGCTGGTACTGCTGGACGTCATGCTGCCCGGCAAGGATGGCCTCACCCTGTGCCGGGAAATACGCCAGCAGTGGCCGCTGCTGCCCATCATCATGGTGACGGCCAAGGTCGAGGAGGTGGACCGGCTGCTGGGGCTGGAGCTGGGCGCCGATGACTACATCTGCAAGCCGTTCAGCCCCCGCGAGGTGGCGGCCAGGGTCAAGGCCGTGCTGCGCCGCAGCCAGGCCATTGCCAAGGCCACCGGCTACACCCCGACCACACGGCAAGCGCCGGTCAGCCTGGATGAAGAGGGCTGGCAGGCCCTCGTCAATGGTCAGGACCTGGGGCTCACCGCCGTGGAGTTTCAGCTATTACGCGTTATGATGCAGTCGCCGGGGCGTATTTTCAGCCGCGAGCAGTTGATGGACCACATGTATCGCGACAACCGCATCGTGTCCGAACGTACCATCGACAGCCATATCAAGAAGCTGCGCAAAAAGATCACCGAAGCCCTGCCCGAGCAGGAAATCATTCGCTCGGTGTATGGTGTGGGTTACAAATATCAGCCCGAAGGGTAAGCCTGGCAGGTCGACAGGCGCACTTGGGCACCGCTACGGGTCAATGCACCATGAAGTCCATGTACATGGTCATGGTCATGGGCAAGAAGATCGCCATGGCCATGGAGATCTGAAGGCCAGGCGTTGCGCCAAAAATCAGCTCCAGCACGATACCGGGAACCACTACCAACCAGGGCCCTGCGCTGGAAAAGAGCAGCTGGGCGGGGAAGCACATCGGCCACCAGCGGCTCGGGCCAGTCGTCCGGGGTATAGCGCTGCTGGACCAGCGCCGTGAACGGCAGCGCTACCAGCGCGCCCAGGCGCGCATAGCGGCCAATGAACCCAGGTTCTGGCATGGTGTTCTCCTGTTGCCTGCTCCCCTCACCCTGTGGCGTGATCCTTGCCCCTCCGCATAAGACCACGGTTGTTGCACACTTCCTGCAACCGATTTACACCAAGCCCCTGGATACTGCCATGGTCAACATTAGCCCATTAATGACCCATGAGGTATGCCATGAAAATGTCTCTTAGCCAACGTTTTGCTCCTGCCTTTCTGGCCATTGCCCTGATGCCCCTGGCGTTCACCGCGCAAGCCGACCATCATGAGCACCGTGGCATGGACCGTGAAGCCATGCACGAGCGCATGGAAGAGCGCCGCCAGGAAGTTTACCAGCGCGCCGAGCTGAGCGAAGAGCAGCAAACCGCGCTGAATCAGGCCCATGCCGAGCATCGTGAAGCGGTCATGGCGCTGCGTGAGGAGCATCAGGCCCGCGTTGCAGAAATTCTGTCAGATGAAGAGCAGCAGGCACTACGGGATGCCATGCACGAGGTGCACGCCGAATACCGTCAGGAGCACGGCAAGCGCGGAGGCCGCCACGGCGACCAGGCCAAAGCTGAATAAGCGTTGATTTAACGTTCGTCCTACCGCCCTGCGCCCAGCTCTGCTGGGCGCAGGGCTATCTATACTCCTGTTTCGTTCATTTTACGTGAGTGGTTCGTCACTTGAACTGACGTAGCAAACCGCGTATTTTATTTGAACGTTCATTCAAAAATAATTCTTCCCTTGTCTTAACAACAGGAGTCCGCCTCCATGGCGAAAGACAACTCGACCCTCCCCTCGCGGGATCGACTCAACCCCGTGGTGTTCCACGGCAGCGTCGCCGGTATACTCATCTTTCTGGTGATGACCATGCTGTTTACCGAGCAGGCAGGCGCTTTCTTCGACGCGGGCCTGGCGTGGGTCAGCACCACCTTCGGCTGGTACTACATGCTCGCCATCGTCGCCTACCTGGTGTTCGTGGTACTGATCGGCATGTCGCGCTTCGGCAGCATACGCCTGGGCCCGGACCATTCACGCCCGGAGTTCTCGCTGCTCTCCTGGTCCGCCATGCTGTTTGCCGCCGGCATTGGCATTGACCTGTTGTTTTTCAGCGTGGCAGAGCCGGTGGCCCACTACCTGGCCCCGCCGGACCTGACGCCTGAAAGCCAAGAGGCCATGCGCAACGCTGTCGTTCAGACCTACCTGCACTGGGGCCTTTCGGGATGGGGACTCTACGTGCTGATGGGCATGGCACTCGCCTACTTCAGCTACCGCCACCGCTTGCCACTGGCGATCCGCAGCGCCCTCTACCCACTGCTGGGCAAGCGCATCCACGGCCCCATCGGTAATGCCGTGGATATTACGGCGGTCATTTCTACCGTGTTCGGTATCGCCACCAGTCTTGGGATTGGCGTTCTGCAGCTCAATTACGGCCTTAACTACATGTTCGACGTTCCCGAGACGTTGACGGTACAGATCATTCTGATTGGCCTGGTCGTGGTGCTGGCCACCATTTCCGTGGTGACCGGGGTCGAGAAGGGCATTCGCCGCCTCTCCGAGTTCAACATGCTATTGGCGCTGGCGCTGATGCTGTTCGTGCTGTTTTCTGGCGATACCCTGACCCTGCTCGACAAGGTGGTGAACAACGCCGGTGACTATCTCTCCGGGTTTGTCGCTGCCAGCTTCGATACCTACGCGTTTGCCGACGAAGGCGCCCAGGAGTGGAAAATGTGGTGGACCATTTTCTTCTGGGGCTGGTGGATTGCCTGGACGCCTTTCGTGGGCCTGTTCCTGGCGCGTATTTCTCGTGGCCGCACCATTCGTCAGTTCGTCGCCGGTGCGCTGTTCATTCCGCTGTCGTTCATGATGGTGTGGATGTCCATTTTCGGTAACAGCGGTATCGAGCTGGTCGCCAATCAAGGCGTCGCCGAGCTGGGCGAACAGGCGTTGAACTCGCCGCAAACCACGCTCTACACACTGCTGGAGTACTACCCCTACGTCGGTATCACCGCCGCCGTGGTCACCGTGCTGGGCATTGTGTTCTTCATTACCTCCGCCGACTCCGGCGCTCTGGTACTGGCCAACTTCACCTCGATTCTGAGCGACGTGAACCATGATGCCCCGGTGAAGCTGCGCATTTTCTGGTCGGCCGTGATCGGCCTGATTACTGTGGCACTGCTGATGGCAGGCGGACTGAACGCGCTGCAAAGCGCCGTGGTGATCACCGCCCTGCCGTTCTCGGTGGTGATTTTTGCCATCATGGTAGGCACCTACAAAGCCTTGAAGCTGGAAGGCAGCAAGGCCGATGCACGCCGCATGATTGCAGGTAGTGCGCCTGGCGGCGATTGGCGCGAGCGCCTGGACCGTGCGCTGGATACCTCCAACCGTGCTGGGGCAGCGGCCACCATCGAGCATGCGATTCGTCCCGCCATGATCCAGTTTGCCCAGGAGCTCGAAAGCCGTGGCCAAACCGCCAACGTGACCGAAGAGCAGGTGGAAGGCGAGTCGCTGCCCACCTTGACGCTGCAGGTCGACTTTGGCGAGGCCACCAGCTTTGTCTATCAGGTCTGCCCGCACCGCATGCGCACCCCGAGCTTCATCCCGGCAGACGATGACTTCTACGTGCGCCTGGATGTCTATCTGGCCGAAGGCGGCCAGGATAAAGACCTCAACGGCTATACCCGTGGTCAGGTGATTGGCGACCTGGTGGCCGAGTACGAACGCCACCTGCACTTCCTGACCCTGGCCGGTGAGCAGATGGGCCATGTGCAAGCCATGCCCGGCACCATCGGCGAGCCGCCAGAAGACGCCCAGATGTAGCGTCAGCGCGTTTTCCATGCAATCCCGATCCCGGCCACCGTGCCGGGATTTCTATATGCCTGTTCGAGACGCGTGAAGGCTATAACGCTGGATCGGTTGAAGCGCGATGTTCTAGCGGGATTGACCATCGGCGTGGTCGCGGTGCCCCTCTCCATGGCTTTGGCTGTAGCCACAGGAGTGCCCCCACAACACGGCCTTTACACCGCCATCGTGGCACTGGCGTCGCTGCGCCGAGAGCTGGGCGAGCAAGGTGTAGGGATCGTCTTCGTAGGGCTGCCGCCCCGTCTGGCGTTAAAATTAAAGCGCGCAGGCATTAAGCGTGAAACAGGCAAACTGGCGGTCGTCCGTACGCTTGCTCACGCCGAAAGAGTGGCTCGGCGTTGGCTAGGTGGTGGCCGATAGCGAACCTGGGGGTGTGAAGTACTGAAACAGGGGAAGTAGCCTTCCCCTGAGGTGATACCATTCACTGGCGATTAGCTCGCCATGTCCAATACGATACGGCCTTCGATCTTGCCATCGATCATGCGCTGGAAAACGTCGTTGATGTTGTCCAGCGTGTCGGTGGCTACCGTGGCCGTGACCTTGCCTTCGGCGGCGAAGTCCAGCGCTTCCTGCAGGTCGCTGCGTGTACCGACGATGGACCCGCGAATGGTAATGCCGTTGAGTACCGTGCTGAAGATCGGCAGCGGGAAATCACCGGGCGGCAGCCCATTCAGCACCAGCGTGCCACCTCGACGCAGCATGTTTTGCGCCTGATCGAAGGCTTTCGGTGAAACGGCCGTGACCAATGCCCCATGAGCACCGCCAATGGTCTTCTTCAGATAGGCCGCCGGGTCGGTTTTCATGGCGTTGACCGTCACCGTCGCTCCCAGGCGTTCAGCCAGGGCCAGCTTGCCGTCATCGATATCCACCGCTGCGACGTTCAGCCCCATGGCCTTGGCATACTGCACGGCCATGTGCCCCAGCCCACCAATCCCGGAGATCACTACCCACTGGCCCGGGCGAGTGTCGGTCATCTTCAAGCCTTTGTAGACCGTCACCCCAGCGCACAGCACCGGAGCGATGTCGATGAAATCCACCGACTCCGGCAGGCGCCCCACATAGCCTGCATCTGCCAATGTATAGTCGGCAAAGCCGCCGTTGACGCTATAGCCGGTGTTTTGCTGAGATTCGCACAGCGTCTCCCACCCGCCCAGACAGTGCTCGCAGTAGCCACAGGCGGAGTAGAGCCAGGGAACACCAATGCGGTCCCCCTCTTTGACATGGGAGACGCCCTCTCCCACGGCCACGATGTAGCCGACGCCCTCATGCCCGGGAATGAACGGTGGCGAAGGCTTGATCGGCCAATCACCGTGGGCGGCGTGTAAATCGGTATGGCAAACCCCGGAGGCCGCCACTTTCATCAATACTTCGCCCTGTTTGGGACGAGGTACATCGACTTCTTCGATGACCAGCGGCTGGCCAAACTCGCGAACCACTGCCGCGCGCATTGTGCTATCCATGTGCAACTCCTCTTGATGGTCGATACGGCCATTTGAAAACGGCTCTTATCGATAGAGTCAGCGTCAGGGGGGGCTGACAATACCGCCCGGCAGCTGCCGGGCGGCGTTATACATAGACGCAGGCTAGAAAAAGCCCAGCGGATTGATGTCGTAGCTGACCAGCAGGTTTTTGGTCTGCTGGTAGTGCTCCAGCGCGACCTTGTGGGTTTCACGACCAACCCCGGACTTCTTGTAGCCACCGAAGGCCGCATGGGCCGGGTACTGGTGGTAGCAGTTGGTCCACACGCGGCCTGCCTGAATGCCACGCCCCATGCGGAAGGCCACGTTGATGTCGCGGCTCCACACGCCTGCCCCCAGGCCAAACTCGGTGTCGTTGGCGATGGCCAGCGCTTCCTCTTCGTCCTTGAAGGTCGTGACGGCCACCACCGGGCCAAAGATCTCTTCCTGGAACACGCGCATCTGGTTATTGCCTTTCAGCAGCGTGGGCTGAATGTAGTAACCGCTGTTGATGCTGTCGTCGAGGGTCTCCTTGTCACCCCCAGTGAGGAACTCCGCGCCCTCGTCACGGGCGATGTCCATGTAGGACATGATCTTGTCGAACTGCTCCTGAGAGGCCTGAGCGCCCACCTGGACATCGGTATCCAGCGGGTTGCCGCGCTTGATGGTTTTGGTGCGTTCGAGCACTTTGGCCATGAACTCGTCGTACATGCTCTCCTGAATCAGCGCACGCGACGGGCAGGTACACACTTCGCCCTGGTTGAAAAAGGCCAGTACCAGGCCCTCGACCGCCTTATCGATGAAGGACGGTTCGGCCTGCATGATATCGGCGAAGTAGATATTGGGCGACTTGCCACCCAGCTCGACGGTAGAGGGAATGATGTTCTCGGCCGCACACTTGAGAATATGCGACCCTACGGGGGTCGAGCCGGTAAAGGCAATCTTGGCAATACGCTTGCTGGTCGCCAGCGCCTGACCGGCTTCCGCGCCGAAACCGTTGACGATATTGAGCACGCCAGGCGGCAGCAGGTCACCGATCACCTCGGCCACTTTCAAAATGGAAACGGGCGTCTGTTCGGCGGGCTTGAGCACCACGCAGTTCCCGGCAGCCAGCGCGGGGCCAAGCTTCCAGGCAGCCATCAGAATGGGGAAGTTCCAGGGGATAATTTGCCCGACGACCCCCAGCGGCTCGTGAAAGTGATAGGCCACGGTATTGGCGTCGATGTCGGCCGCGGTGCCCTCCTGGGACCGCAGGCAGCCCGCGAAGTAACGGAAATGGTCGACCGCCAGCGGAATGTCGGCATTGAGCGTTTCCCGCACGGCCTTGCCGTTATCCCACGTTTCGGCCACGGCCAGCATTTCGAGGTTTTGTTCCAGACGGTCGGCAATCTTGAGCAGAATGTTGCTGCGCTCTTGCGCGGAGGTTTTGCCCCAGGCAGGCGCAGCCTGATGGGCGGCATCCAGCGCTTTTTCGATGTCTTCGGCGCTGGAGCGGGGAATTTCACAGAACACTTTGCCATTGACTGGGCTAATGTTGTCGAAGTATTGGCCCTTCACCGGTGGCACGAACTCACCGCCGATGTAGTTGCCATAGCGTTTTTCGAACGAGACGACTGAGCCCGATTCACCTGGGTTGGCGTAGATCATGGTGCTGCTCCTGAGTATTATGATTATTAAAAGGTGCCTATTCAGTGTTGGCCACCGAAGGCAATCCCGATATCGCCCAATGGCAGGATGTACCCTCATTCCTTGGTAGGAGATGCCATGTATTCGCTACTAGTGGCCGATGACCACCCGCTGTTTCGCGACGCGCTTCAAGCGGTCATCCGCGGCGGGCTGGCAGACACGCGGCTGTTGGAGGCTGACAGCCTGGCGGCAGCCATGGCGCATATCGAGGCACACGACACGCTGGACTTGCTGCTACTGGACTTGAGCCTGCCGGATGCCGACGGCCTGGAAGGGTTGAAAACGTTGCGCAGCGCCTTTCCCTGGCTGCCGGTGGCCATTGTCTCGGCGCATCAGGAGCGCCAACTGGTGCTGGATGCCATCACCCAGGGCGCGGTGGGCTATATCCCCAAGTCCACCCCTGGCGAGCAGCTATTGTCGGCGCTGGAGCAGATACTCCAGGGCCAGCTGTATCTGCCTGCCGATATCATGCGCCGCCCTCCTGCCCAGCGCGCTCCTGCCGCGGCCAGTGTCTCCTCGTCGACCGCCCTCCAGGACGTCGAACGACCCGGGCGCCTACCGCGCTTGACCGACAAGCAGTTGGATGTATTGAGCTGCATGAGCCAGGGGATGTCGAACAAGCAGATCGCGCGGGAACTGACGATTGCCGAAACCACCGTCAAGACCCATGTTTCCGCCATCCTGCGCAAACTGGGCGCGTCCAGCCGTGTGCATGCCATCGTGCTGGCCAGCGAAGAGGATCTGAGCAGCCATATTGCCCAGCGTACGGCCAGCCTGTCGGGCAAGCCCTCCCCTTGAGCCAACGTGCCCTATCCTGGCGGATGGTTCTCCAGTAGCGTTCCCAGCAGCATCTTGAGCCGCAGGGGCTTCAGAGGCTTCAGCAAGTAGTACAGGCCTGCTTCCCGAGAGGCGCGCTTGACCGCGGCTTCGTGGTTGGCGGTAATGACGATGGTCGCCAGGCCGCAGTCGCGCGGCCAGATCGATACCATTTTCGCGATGCTCACCCAGATGATAATCCACCAGCAGAACCGCAGGTCGCTCCCCGTCACTGGCCGCCTCCAGCGCACTCACCGTGGCGGCAGCACGCACGCGGCAACCCCAACCGCCGAGCAGTGCCTGCATGCCCGCGAGGATGTCCGGGTCATCATCCACCACCCACACCACGCAGCCCTGTAGAGGGTCTTCGTGCCACCAACCAGCGCCCACACCACTTGCAGGCGCTGCACCGGCCGCTCCCGCATAGGGCACGAGAATGGAGAACAGGGAGCCGCGCCCGGGGCGCGACGTAAGCGCAATCGGGTGTTCCAGCATGGCGCTGATACGATCGACGATGGCCAGGCCCAGCCCAAGCCCGCGGCTGTGGTCCCCCTGCGGCTGGCTGGCACGGCGAAATTCGAGAAAGATCGCCCGCCGCTGCGCCTCAGGAATACCAGTGCCCGTATCCCCCACCATGATCTCGAGCCCGTTGGCGCGTCGCCGACACCCCAGCAACAGGTGCCCCTGCTCGGTGTAGCGCACGGCGTTACTCAGGAAGTTGCGCACCACTCGCGCCAGCAGCGCCAGATCCGAGTCCACCCAGGCCCGGGACGCCACGTAGTGAAACGACAAGCCGCGCACGGCAGCCACCTGACGATACTCCTCGGCCAGCGCATCCAGCAGGGTACTCACGGCAAAGGGTGCCTTGTCGGCGTGGAGCACCCCGGCGTCCAGCCGTGAAATGTCCACCAGCGTGCCCAGCAGGCCTTCGACATCCTTCAAGGAGCGGCCGATATGCCCCACCAACGCCTGCGAGGCATCGGGCAACGTATGCGTTTCCAAGGCGCTGGCAAACAGCCGCGCGGCGTTCAAGGGCTGCAGCAAATCGTGGCTGACCGCCGCCAGAAAGCGGGTCTTGGAGAGGTTGGCAGCTTCGGCCTGGGCATTGGCCGCCAACAGCCGAGCATTCACGCGCCCCAGTTCGTCCAGCGCACGGTGCAGGGCATCGGTGCGCTCGCGCACCTGCTCGGCCAGCAGCACCGAGCGTTCGAACGCGGCATACGGGGCGCCGCTGGGGCTGCCGCCTGACTCCACGCGCGCCATCAACGCCTGGCATACTTTGCGCAAACGGCGATTTTCCTCCTGCAGCGTTGCCAGAGTCGGCTGTTCACCGTGTTGCTCAGGAGGCTGGAAGAGCGCCAAAGGCCACCCCCGTAAAGGTCTGATTGACGTGCATGCCATGATGCTGCTCACCGTAGGTATTGAAACCGACCACGTTGGCATGGCGCAGCAGCGTCGAGGCCTGGGCCAGCTGCCCCAACGACTCGAGCGCCATGCGCCGCAAAAAGCAGTCGCAGCCGATGACGGCCACTGGAGGCCCTAG
>NZ_LFGT01000005.1:188916-211919 GCF_002078115.1 Halomonas sp. BC2
CTAGCCGAGCTTCCACCCGCGCCAGCATGGTCGCCAGATTCTCCAGCAAAGGGGCCGGCTGCATGGCGGTGAGGACGATGCCGTTTTCAACGGCACAGTAAAAGCTCAGGCTGTCGTCGTCATTGACGCGCTGGATGGAGCGAATGTAGTGCTGGCCTCCCAACCGCACGGCCAGCGGGTGCTGGGCAAACACCACGGGGTCCAGCGCCGCCACCGGACGCCCTACCAGCTCGGCATAGAGCTGGGCCGCTGGCAGCCCGTTCAGCTCATGCACCCGCCGCTGCGCATGGTCAACCGCCGTGACCACCAGCTTGTGCTCAAGCGGCTGCAAGTGGTGTGTGGAAAACACCTCAAACGGCAACCGGGTATTGATCATTACCACGACGGCCGCCTGGGTATGAAAACGGCCCTTCGCGTAGACATGGGTATGGGACAGGTGATTGTCGTCACCGGCCGAGCCTCCGAAGCTGGGAATGCGACCCAACGCGGCGTCCAGAGTGGCCAGCACCTGCTCTTCTCGGCTCGACAAGCCATCCAGCAGCGTGAGCGCAAAACTGTGCTCATTGACCGGTGCCACCGCCTGATGTCGGCAGCGGTCCAGCAGGGTGTCGACCAGTGACTGAGCCACAGCAAGGTCGAACTGTTCGAGGTCGTCGATCAGCGCCGTTTCGACGGCGAAGAGCCGCCGATCCAGACAGATCGCGACAATCGAGCCTCGTTCATAGCCTTGTGGGGCCAGCTCGCCGGCCGTGGTACAACCGCTGATCGGCAGCGCCCCAAATGCTTCGTTGAGGGCTGCCGCCAAGGCTTCCAGAGAATACTCTGCGCTACAGAAGAACAGCAGAAAGCCTGCCTCGGCATGATATAGCTGGGCAGCCAGCTCTGCGGCGGCTTGAGCCGGATCGGTAGCGCAGCTCGCGGCGGTGCGAATACCGTTGTCAGTATAGCTGATGGTCACGTCGCCACTTCTCCAGCGCAGCGTGAGTACGACCTGCGCAGTGGCGCAAGCTGCTGAATGCCCGGCTCAGTTGCTCACCTTCGGGCGAGGGCATATCGGCCATCAGTTCCAGTCGCTTGGCCTCGGCCGCCAATCGCTCGGCGCCGACGCTTAGCGACTCGCCACGCAGCTGGTGCGCTAGCCGCTTCACTTGCAGTGCCTGATCGCTGTCCACACTCCCCTCGCTGGAAAAGTAGCCCGCCAACTGCGCGGTATAGTCACTCATCTGCTGATGATAGAGCACGATCAGTTGCGTCACACTCTCGCTGCCCAACGAGCCCAGCAGCGTTTGCAGTGCGGCTTCGTCCAACAGGCACGCGTCATCATGCTCCTCCCGCGTGTCGGTCATACTGGGCAGAGGCTGGCCCTGCTGACCTGTCAGGTGTAGTGCCAGCACATTGCTCAATGCCAACAGCGATAGCGGCTTGGTGATGTAATCGTTCATCCCGGCGGCCAGACAGCGCTGACGATCATCGTCCGCGCCGCCCGCGGTCATGGCGATAATGGGCACCTGCTGACACCACCCCGCCTGTTGGCGCAGTCGACGCGTGACCTCGATGCCGCTCATATCGGGCAACTGAATATCCATGAACACCAGATGCACCGACTGCCGTGTGACCATGTTCAATGCTTCACGGCCATTTTCGGCGCACACCACTTCACACCCCAGCCGCGACAATAAGCCCACCGCGACTTTCCGATTGACGGCGTTGTCTTCTACCAACAGCAGCGAGAAACCGGCAAAGTCTCGGGAGGGCACGGCAGGTAGCGGGGTATCGACGGGGGTCGCCTCGACCAGCGGCAGCTCACACCAGAACGTGCTGCCTTGGCCCGGCTCGCTGGTCACCCCCATGCGGCCCTGCATGGCTTCACACAAGCGTTTGCAAATCGCTAGCCCCAACCCGGTGCCGCCATACCGTCTGGCCACGCTCTCGTCAGCCTGCTGAAAGGGCTCGAACAAGGCAGCCTGCTGCTCGGGATAGATCCCACAGCCCGTATCATGGATTTCAAACACCAGCACGTTGACCGTCGAGCTGACCCGAATGGTGACGCTACCGTAATCGGTGAACTTGATGGCATTGGCGATCAGGTTGAGCAGAATTTGACGCAAGCGCCCTGCATCTATCATGACCCAGGCCGGTACCAGCGCATCGATATCCAGCGAGAGCTGCACTCCCTTGGCCTGCGCCCTGGGTTCGAACAGTGCCATGACGCCTTCCACCAAAGGGGCGAGCGCCGTGGGGGTCGTTTCCAGCGTCAAATGTCCTGCCTCGATCTTGGAGAAGTCGAGAATCTCGTTGATCATGGCCAGCAGCTGATTGGCGCTCTCGTGGATCGTGCGGGCGTAATCTTCTACCTGAGCGGGGCTGGCAGGCTCACGAAGCAGTTCGCTCATCCCGATCACGCCGTTCAGAGGCGTGCGGATTTCATGGCTGACCATGGCCAGGAAATCGGATTTGGCATGGTTGGCGGCCTGCGCCTGGCGAGCGGTCACCTGAAGCTGCTTACCCAGCTGTTCCTGCTCACGACGCGCGGCCGCACTTTCACGCATCTCGCGTACCAGAAACGCAATCACCAGTAGGACGGCAAAACTCATCCCGAACAGCAGCGTAATGAGTAGCTTGTAGAGCATGCTCAACAAGGCGCGCTCTTCCGTTGCCGATTCGGCGAGATAGCCATTGATGGCAATGACGAAGCGCTCGGTCAACCGGGTAAGGGCTTGCAGCTCGCTTTCCAGCGCCGTAACGGGCAGTGGCGTCCCCTCGGCATAAGGTTTGAACATCGGATCCAACCGATCCAACTGCTGCTGAATCGATGCCAACAGCTCACGCGCCGTGCCAATATTCTGCAAGAGTGAGCTGACCTCGCCCTCTTGCAGCAGGTTGATACGGCTGTAAAGCAGCTCGAAACGCAGATTCAGCGCATCCTGGGCCGTCGCAGAGAGTGGCGTACGTGTTTCCGCCAGCAAATGGTTCAATAGCTGCACGGCGTCACGGTCGAGTTTGTAGACCACCCAGGCCGTATCTTCGCGCAGGCTCTGGGTCAGGTTGTCCTGGCGCCAGGCGGAGAGACCCGCCACCACCAGCGCCGCCGCGAACAGCAGCACCGTGACGATGGCCAGCAGCTTGAGACGCCGTGGGTAACGCAGCAAACGTGGCGCCCGCGCCGTAGGCTCACTGGCCGACATGGATATGCATGACCTGCCAGACCGACCTGAAGCGCATCCGCTCGCTCAGCAGTGCTTCGTCCTGATCAAAGGGATAAAGCACCCATAAGGGGCCATACTCACGAATTGGAATGTCACGATCGTCACGCGCGAGCGCCAGGATGACATCGTAGTCGTAAAAATCACTGACTGGAATTTCCGCCTCGTAACCATTCAGTGCGGCCACCTTGACTGTCGCGCCCTCTGCCTCCAGAAACTCCAGCAGGGTGCGCATCAAAGGGCCGCGATAGTCACTCCTGCCCTCTGTCCACGGGGTTCCCGTGGTAAACGAATGCTGAGGCAATGTCAGCAGCAACTCGCGATCAAATTGCGCTTGATGCCCTACGTTAGTGGCCCCAACACGACCATCGACGGTGAGCATGACACTCCCTTCTGGCGACGCCAGTGGCGCAGTCATTTCTGCCAGCCCCGCATGAGGAATGCTGAACGCCAGCATGAAGCACCCCAATAACAACGCTTTCACTACCAAGCCCTCGTATCGTATTGTGCTGAGCGCACCCTTCGCCCAAACCTTGCGACAGGCACAAATAAAAAGAGATGGCGCTTAGGGTACGCCATCTCGATTCCCGGGTCAGGCTAATGACGATGTTTTTGGTAAAGAGCCGGTTATATCCTGCCAGCCAAGTGAAGAAGTGGCCTCAAGGTACCGTCAGCTTTTCAGCTGCTCAACGGGTTCAAAGCGCACCAGCTCTTCGTAGGCGTGCCAACTGGCATGACCAAGTACAGGCAGAATCAGCGCCAGTCCGATGTAGAACGTCATCACGCCCACCAGCACACAGCCAGTCAGAATGGCAGCCCATAGCAGCATGGGGCGGAAGTTACGCGCCACGCAGCGCACGCTGGCCTCGATGCCCTCCATGAAGGTCAAGTCCTGGTCCATCAGGGTCGGAATGGCCACGGCGCTGATAGCAAATGCGCCAAAGGCCAGCACACCACCTGCCACGGTGCCCACCGCCAGCATGCCTAGCCCTTCGGGCGTGGTGAGCAGTGCGGTATACAGGGTAGCCGGACTAGGCACTTCGAAACCGAAAAACAGCGCGAACAGTAGCGTGGCCAGACGAATCCAGGCGAGAAAGAAAATCATCATCATGACGCCCATCATGGCCAGCTGTCCCGCGTGGGGCTTCCAACTGCCAAACGCATCGCCCAGGTTGGGCGCGCGCCCCTGCTCGAGTGCCCGGCTGATGCCGTAAGAGCCCACCGCCACCAGCGGGCCCACGAACATGAACCCGGCAATCATCGGCAGCAGCCAATACCAGTAACCCAGTGTAAAGGCACCTGCCGTAATGGCAATGCTCAAGCCCACCCAGAACAGCCCGTACGCTAGGCTGATGGCGGACGCGCGACGGAAATCTTCCACACCGGCGGCCAGCCAGGCCCGTGGCCTGTCCATCCCGACCTTGTTAATGGTGATCTTGACGTTGGGCACACCTGCCACTGGCTGTGTTTTTGTTGTTGCATTCATGGCGTAACTCCCGTGTTTTACCCCAAATGGCGTTGTTGCACCAAACACCCAGGCAAGCAAATCGTTACCCTGCGTGATGACACCATTACTTCCACGTTAATGGCTTAATGCTCTTTTAATGTAGTTGAGTTGCCATGGAGCGACGTGTTTTGACGGAGTCGCGTACAAAAAACCCTCAACAGGGCCGATTACCAACGATTAATTCGATGCGTTAGCGCGGGTTAATATACAAAAAACGCGCCAGACAATATGCCTGGCGCGTTGCGTGGGTGCAGTCGGAGCGAGCGGCTAGCGCACGATCATGACCGACACTTTGGCATGATGCACGACGTGCTCGGCGTTGGGCCCCAGCACGTAATCGACGAACTTGCGCTTGGTATGCGAGGCCATCACGATCAGGTCGGCATCGATTTTCTTGCCTACCTTGATAATGGCCTCCCAGGGCGAGCCGTCGACGATCACGCTCTGGGTTTTGATCCCTTCGGGCACATGCTCCTTGATGAACGAGCGCTGCGCCTCCTTGATGGCCGTGTGAGCCTTTTCCGAGAAGTTCTTCGGAAAGTAGGCGCCCACCATGGGCATCTTGAACTCCGGCAGCACCGTCACGATATGCAACGACGCCCCGAAGGTCTGACACAGCGTGATCGCCGTGGGCAAGGCCTTCTTCCAAGACGCTTCTTCGTTCAGATCCACCGGTAGCAGGATTTTCTGATACATGATCGTCATCTCCTCAGGTGGCCGCCGAAGTCGTTGCCGCACGTTCCTTGTCGCGACGGCGGCGTTGCAGTAACACAACGAAAGCAAAGAGGGCGAACCCGGGAATCCACATCCACTCTTTCGCCCAACGGTCGACGGGCGCCAATACTTCGATGATTTCCTGATCGAAGTCGAAGCCCAGATCCTGCGCCAGGCCGCCGAACTGCACGAAGTCGACCGTGGCCTGATCACCGTCTACCCACAGCTCCATGCCCAGACGCTCCATGCGTTCTTCAGCGGAATCGCCACGCGGTACAGGCACCAGAATATACGTGGTCATGGGGTCGCCGAAGTTGTCTTCTCCCGCGATTTGCACGCGCAGGTTACTGCCATCTTCGACTTGCCCAAGTGCTTCTGCAAACTGTGCTGGCGGCACCGACTCGTACGGATCATGAATGCGGTCCATCCAATAACCGGGGCGGAACAGGGTAAAGGCAACCAGCAGCAGCAGCAGCGACTCGTACCAGCGGCTGCGGACCAGCATGTACCCCTGGGTACCCGCCGCGAAGATCAGCATGGCGATGGTCGCGATGACAAAAATCACGATCCCCTGCATGAACGACACGTCGATCAGCAGCAGGTCGGTATTGAAGATGAACAGGAACGGCAGCGCCGCCGTGCGCAGGCTGTAATAGAACGCCTGGAAGCCCGTTCGCAGGGGGTCACCGCCGGATACCGCTGCGGCCGCAAACGATGCCAGGCCCACCGGTGGCGTCACGTCGGCCATGATGCCGAAGTAGAACACGAACAGATGCACGGCAATCAGCGGAACGATCAAGCCATTCTGCTGGCCCAGCAGGACGATAACGGGGGCCATCAGTGCTGACACCACGATGTAGTTGGCGGTGGTCGGCAGCCCCATGCCCAGAATCAGGCTCAGCAGCGCCGTCAGCAGCAGAATCAACATCAGGTTGCCACCGGACAGCACTTCGACCACGTCGGCCAGCACCAGGCCTACGCCAGTCTGGGATACCGCACCCACCACGATCCCGGCGGTGGCCGTGGCGATACCGATCCCAATCATGTTGCGAGCACCGGCTACCAGACCATCCCAGAGGTCAAGGAAACCCTCCTTGATGTCGGCGGCCATTTTGCTACGGCCACGGAACAGAGCGGTGATTGGCCGCTGGGTAACCATGATGAAGATCATGAACACGGTTGCCCAGAAGGCAGACAGCCCCGGCGAGAGCCGTTCGACCATCAAGCACCAGACCAGCACCACGACCGGCAGGATGTAGTGCAGCCCGACCATGACCGTGGGACGCGTCTGAGGCAGCGTGACGACCTTGGAGTTGGGGTCGTCCATCTCCAGCTCAGGGTAGCCCGCCCCGATTTTCAGCAGGCCCACGTAGGCCACTGCCAGCAGCACCGCGACGACCCAGGGAGTCGCATCACCCAACAGCGGTTTCAGCCACCCCAGGCCATAATAGACCGCAAACGAGAGAGCCATGATCAGAATCAGACCGGTCAGGAAGCCCAGCACCTTGTTGATCAACGGGCGTGCTGGGTTGCTGGACGGCAGACCGGTCATGTTCGCCTTCAGTGCCTCGAGGTGGACGATATAGATCAACGCAATGTAGGAAATGATGGCCGGCAGGAACGCATGCTTGATGACTTCCACATAGGGAATGCCGACATACTCCACCATCAGGAAGGCGGCAGCCCCCATGACCGGCGGCATGATCTGGCCATTCACCGAAGAAGCGACTTCCACCGCGCCCGCTTTCTCCGAGCTGAAGCCAACGCGTTTCATCATGGGGATGGTAAAGGTACCGGTGGTGACCGTATTGGCAATCGAAGAGCCCGAAATCAGTCCCGTCATGCCCGAGGCCACCACCGCTGCCTTGGCCGGACCGCCCTTGAAGTGCCCCAGCATCGAGAAGGCCACTTTGATGAAATAGTTACCGGCCCCTGCCTTATCCAGCAAGGCGCCAAACAGTACGAACAGGAAAACGAAGCTGGTAGAGACGCCGACTGCAATGCCGAACACCCCTTGCGTGCCCAGCCACTGGTGGTTGATCAAACCGTTCAGGCTGACTCCGCGATGCGCCAGAATACCCGGCATATAAGGCCCAAACAGGGAGTAGGCGATAAACACCCCGGCCACGATCATCAGCGGTGGCCCTAACGCACGGCGGGCGGCTTCCAGCAGCAGCACAATGCCGACGACGCCGACCACCACGTCCTGGGTGATGGGCCTGCCCGGACGCTGCGCCAAATCACCAAAGAACAGAAACAGATAGGCGCCGCAAAAGGCAGCAACCGCAGCCAATCCCCAATCCAGCAGCGGCACGCGATCACGCGGCGAGCGCTTAAACGCAGGATAGGCCATGAAGGCCAGAAACAGCGCAAATGCCAGGTGAATGGAGCGCGCTTCCGTAGAGTTGAAAACGCCGAACCCGAGCATGAAAGGAAGTGGCGATGCAATCCATAGCTGAAACAGCGACCAGGCAGCTGCAATACTTACCAGCAGCTTACCCGGCACGCCCAGGGGCTTCCTTGCCCCTGTATCGCTGGAAGCGACCATATCCTCCAGGTCACTTCCCGCGGCTGCCGAAGGTTGTTTGTCATCACGCATACGCTTGCCCTGCCTAATGGTCAGCACTGTGAATCAGTACTTTCAACAAGAAGCGCGGACACCCGAGGTGCCCGCGCTTTATCACTCATCGCGAGGCTGCTCACCTTAGCCAGCAGCATCGCTTTTCAAGACTTATTCGATCCAGCCACGCTCACGGTAGTAACGTGCTGCGCCATCGTGCAGCGGCGCCGTCAGACCGTCGGAAATCATGTCTTCTTCGTTCAGGTTTTCGAATGCCGGGTGCAGACGCTTGAAGCGGTCGAAGTTTTCGAACACGGCCTTGACCGTTTCGTAGGCCACCTCTTCATCTACCGCCGTGGAAGACACGAAGGTCGCTGCCACACCGAAGGTTTCGACGTCTTCGTCGTTACCACGGTAGAGACCGCCCGGGATCACGGAACGGGTGTAGTAGGGGTACTCTTCGATCAGGCTGTCGATTTCATCGCCAGTGACCGATACCAGACGCGCATCGATGGTGGTGGTGGCTTCCTGGATAGAGCCGTTCGGGTGGCCTACCACGTACACCATGGCATCGATGTTGTTGTCAGACAGCGCAGCCGCCTGCTCGGCAGCGTCCAGTTGAGAAGCCAGAGCGAAGGTGCTCTCGTCCCAACCAAATGCGTTCATCACCACATCCATGGTGTTGCGCTGGCCAGAACCGGGGTTACCGATGTTGACACGCTTGCCGGGGAAGTCGGTAATGCTTTCAATACCGGAATCGGCACGAGCAACTACGGTCAGCGGCTCGCCATGCATGGTGAAGAGCGCACGCATCTCTTCCCACGCGCCGTCCTCTTCAAAGTTGGCTTCACCATGGTAAGCACGGTACTGCACGTCTGACTGGACAACGCCCATGTCCAGCTCGCCGCTTTTCAGCCCATTGACGTTAGCCACGGAACCGCCGGTGGACGGTGCGTTACAACGAATGTTGTGCTCATCGCTGCCACGGTTGACCATGCGGCAAACCGACTGACCCACGACGTAATAAACGCCGGTTTGGCCACCGGTACCGATGGTGATGTAACGGTCCTGAGCTACCGCCGGAGAGGCGAAGGAAGCCGCAGCGATGAACGCGCCCGAGAAGGCCGCAGTAGAAAATACATGGCGTTTCATGAATACACCTCTTTATCTTGATGTTGTGAGCGTTATGCGCTTTGCAACCACCTGCAGAACGGTTCCCTTCAGGTGTTACGGTTCCAAAACGTTGTCAAGACAGTCTGTTATCAACCTCGGCAATTACTGCCGACAGTGACTACTTTAGCGAAAAAAAAACCACTTGGCGAAGCGCACAGCCATTTCACGCTTGCGATGGCAGCCACGAGAGACGTTTTTACCGTTCACTAGCTACCCACCAGGCAACACCACCACCCTCCTGGATGTCGAGGGCAACCAACGGTGAACGCCTCATTGCTGAGGGCAGCGGCGGATTGCCTCGGTACGCCATTGGGAACAAGTTTAGCGGGGTTTGCGCATCTGTAACGTTTAGTCAGCGTTAAACATGCCCGCCTGGGCCATACCATTTTTGCATAGGGTATCCTCGACGGGCTGTGCATGTTGTCACCAGGCATCAAACGTTATAGCGGAGTAAGCAAATTGGAGCGGACAACCTGGTGGTGATCAGGTTTCGACGTCGCCCTTCGCAAGCAAGCTAATGCCTTAGCCAAGCTGCAGTATGCCAGTGGGCAACTGACCCTTTAACGCCTCTTGAGTGGTGCGCGCACGCGGCAGGAGTATCTCATCGTCAAGGTCAAACTTGGCAATCGCATCACCCAGCTGGTTGGAACGCTTGCTCAGCCCATCACCGGCCTCAGCGTTTTGTCTTACCAATTGTGCATTTTGCTGAGTTACCGCATCCATCTCTGACACTGCCTTGGCGACTTCCCGTACGGCTCGCGTTTGCTCTGTGCTGGCTTGGCTAATTTCACTAACCAGCTCAGTCACGCGGGTAATAGCCTGGACGGCTTGACGGGTTTTATCGTCGGCCTGGCTAGTCAGAGCGGCACTAGACGCCACCTGCTCTATATTGGTGTGAATCAGTTGGCTAATCTGCTGGGAAGCCTCTGCACTGCGCGTAGCGAGCTGACGCACCTCATGGGCCACCACCGCAAAGCCACGTCCTTGCTCCCCCGCTCTAGCGGCCTCTACAGAAGCATTTAGTGCCAAAATGTTGGTTTGAAAGGCAATATTATCGATTAGTGAGACGATACTGACCACCTCTTCAGAGCGGGCATTCAAGTCTTGAATGGTACGCTCTACTTTCACCACTAAGTCGCCACCCTCACCGGCCAAGCGTGCCGCTTCACTCGCATCTCGACCCACTTCCTGAGCACGTTCTGCATTGTTAGCCACCGTGCCACCCAGCTGCTCCATGGCCGAAGCGGTTTCGCTTAGCATACTGGCCTGCTGCTCGACCCGTGTTAACAGCTCCTCGCTGGTATTGGCCACAACGTTGCTTTCGGTTTCAACATCAAACGACGCTTGGCGAACCTGGTTAACGGTCGCAGCCAAGGAGTGAGTCATGACGTTGAGTTCGGAGGCCACACCTTGCAGGTTCGAGGAGGCTGCATCGCTGCGCAGGTTGTTAGCACCAATTTCGCGCACGCGTTTTCTTATTTCGGCGGGGCTAGCGCCCAGGGCGCGATTCAGCATGCGCGGCAGCATGATTACCAGCAGAACACTAAGCGCGATAACCCCCGCCGTTAGCCCTATTATTAGCTGTTGTGCATGCCGGGCCTGTTGGGCTGCCACATCACTTGCTGCATTAGCACTTAACGCAGCCACTTGCTGCACACCGATAGCACCAACTGCTAGCTCCATAAGGATCAGTATTGCAGCGCCGCCCCAAAGTAAGGAGTAGATAGGAAGTCGTGAGCGGTTGGTCATAGCCGTTATCCTTGGGTAAAAAGCATTGGGTACCCAAGGAGTAAGCATTTTACATGCCAGCTTTAGCTAATGCTGAGCAAGCATGCCATCTGATAGTAAGTGCCCACCCACTTCCCATTTTGGTGCACTAAATCCTGCGCGCACCCAGAACGTTACTCCGGGCGGCAGAAGCCGGCCAGCGCAGGCACGGACACGCAGTCGCCTACCTGGATGCCACGCTCGGCAAAATAGCCCGCGTTTACTTCCAGGGCGGCATGGTAGGCCACGCCTGCAGGATAGGAGGGGCACTCACGCGGGGTGCTGGACTCACAGGGCTGCATGGTATTGATCGCCACGATGCGGCCTTGGTCATCGATGTAAGCGATATCCAACGGGATCAGCGTGCGATACATCCAGAACGCATTGCCTGCAGGCTGTTCGCTCTCGAAGCGGAACAGCATGCCGCGTGAGGTTGGCAAGTGCTCACGTCCCATCAGCCCACGCTGACGCTGGGCGACCGTTTCGGCCACTTCCACTTCCAGACGATGCGGCCCGCCCTCGCTGTGAATCGCCAGCGGCAGGGTATCGACCATGGCCGACTCGGCGGCCATGGCGGTCACGAGCGACAGCGGCAGGCAGCTCGCCAGGGAGACCCCCAGGGTGGTTTTCAGCAGTTGGCGGCGGGACAGGGTCATGACAGATTCCTTCTTCCTATACAGTGGCCTGCGGCGAGGTCATGAGATGGATTCCCTCGGCCAGCAGCGAGACGGTCACAGGCTCCCCCAACGCCAGCTGGTTGCGTTTGGCCGCGTGGGTAGCGATATCGAAACGTAGCATATCCCCATGCGAAACGCGCAGCGAAACCGAAGTCATGCTGCCCAGCATCACCATTTCACTCACCGTGGCCGTCACCGGGTTTTCGCGCTCCCCTTGGGAGGGCCGCCCGCGTCGGTGCAAGACGATATCCGACGGCGGCAGATACCAGGTCACGGTCTCCCCCGCCGAGCAGTGTTCGAGGCCGCGAGCGACTTCCAGCCACCACTCGCCCCACTGCAGCCGTGGCCCGCTGGCCGTGTTGACCACCTGCCCCTGAAAAACATTGTGGCGGTCGAGCAAACGCGCCACCAGGGGCGTGTCAGGCTGGCGAAACAGCCGCTCCGGGCCGCCCTGCTGCAAGCTGGTGCCGTTGTGCAGCACACAGATCTGGTCGGCCAAGGCCGTCGCTTCTTCGAGGTCGTGGGTGACCAGCACGATGGGGATGGCAATTTGCTGACGCAACAGCGCAAGCTCCCGCTGCAAGCGGCGCCGAGTGACCTGATCGACCGCAGAAAAGGGTTCGTCCAGCAGCAGCACGCGGGGCTCTCGTGCCAGTGCCCGCGCCAGGGCAACCCGCTGACGCTGCCCTCCCGAAAGCTGGCTGGGGTAGCGGTTCTCCAGCCCTTCCAGGCGCACCTGGGCCAGCCATTGCGCGGCACGTGCGGGTCTTGCCACTGAGGGGAGGTGACCCATGGCAATCTGGACGTTCTGCTGCGCGGTCAGGTGCGGGAACAGCGCATAGTCCTGAAAGACCATGCCCACCTTGCGCTGCTGGGGTGTCAGTGCCTGGCGCGGCCCCTGCCCGGCCGAAAGCCACCGCTCACCGGCGCAGCTGATGTGGCCCTGGGCAGGATGGTAGAGCCCGGCAATGGCGCGTAGCAGGGTGGTCTTGCCGCTGCCCGATGGCCCCACCAGCGCCAGCAGCTCCCCCGGCGCGCAGCGGAAGGTGGCGTTCAAGGGGATGGGCCCCGCCTGATGCAAGGACACCGTCAAATCAGCCACGTGCCCACCTGCGCCTGCCCGCCAATCCGTAGACCAGCCCCAACGTAGCCAGCGATATGGCCAGCAACAGCGCCGACATGGTGGCCGCGCCCTGCTCGTCGAAGGCCTGCACTCGGTCATAAATGGCAATGGAGAGCGTTCGGGTTTCGCCATCGATGGCGCCGCCCACCAGCAGAATCACGCCAAACTCCCCCAGCGTATGGGCAAAGGTCAGCGCGGTCGCCGACAGGATGCCTGGCCACACCAGCGGCAGTTCGATACGCCACAGGGTCTGCCATGGACTGAGCCCGCTACACCAGGCCGCTTCGCGCAAATGCACGGGCACATGCTCGAAGGCCCGCTGAATGGGCTGAATGGCAAACGGCAGGTTGGCAATCAAAGAGGCCAGCAGAATCCCGGTGAAGGTAAAGTTGAGGCCGCTGCCGGTGAGCGCCGCCCAGGCGCTGCCCAGCGGCGCATCGCGTCCAAACTGCTGCAGCAGATAGAAGCCCAGCACCGTGGGCGGCAGCACCAGAGGCAGGGCAATCAGCGCTTCGCAGACGCCCTTGCCACGAAACCGAGCCGTGGCCAGCCACCGCCCGCACCAGATGCCCAGTGGCACCAGCAGCAGGCTCGTCAACGCCGCCAGCCGCAGCGAGACCCCCAGCGCCGTCCAGTCCATCACTCGGTACTGAAGCCGTAGGCGCGAAAGAGTGCCTGGGCCTCGGGCTGTTGCAGCCAGGCATAGAAGGCCTGGGCGGCTTCTCCGGCATGAGGGGTCAGCACCATGCGCTGAGTCAGCGGCGTGTGCCACGCTTCGGGGACCAGCACGCTCTCGCTACGGGCCGCCAGCCCAGGCGCCAGCACCAGCGAATAGGCCACCAGCCCGCCCCTTGCGTCGTCGGACAGCGCAAACTGCATCGCCTGGGAAACGTTTTCCCCCTGTATGCGCAGCGGGCGACTGGCCTCCCAGAGCCCTGCCCTTTCCAGTACTTGCTGAGCGGCCACGCCATACGGTGCATGCTCGGGGCTGGCCATGGCAATCCGCAGGCGCTGGCCATTCTGCAACGCGGCCACGGCGTCTTCCACGCCGGCCAAGGGCGCCTGTTCATCGGGCGAAGGATAGCGGCCGACAGGCTGTACCCAGGCCAGCCGCCCGCGTGCATAGATCACGCCTTCATCCACGACGTGCCCTTCCCGGTAGAGCGCTTGCACGAAGCCCTCATCGGCGGAAAGAAACAGCTCGAAGGGCGCCCCCTGGGCGATCTGACGGCGGAAGTTACCGGAAGAGCCCAGGTTGAGGCGCAGCCGATGCCCGGTTTGCTGGGTAAACCGCTCAGAAGCCTCTTCCAAAAAGAAGTGCAGACTGGAGGCCGCCGCTACGATGGGTGCGCCTGCCATGGCAGGCGCACCCAGCAGCAGGCAACCGAGGCACAGCAGCCAACGCATGCGCTTAGGCCTGAGCACTTTCTACATGCTGCTCGTTAATCACCATCACCTTCATGGTGTTGGTGCCACCGTGAGCATTCATGTGGTCGCCACGGGTGAGGATGACGTGGTCACCCAGCTTGGCGACCCCTTGCTTGACCAGCAGGGTCAACGCCTGGTCATTCAGCTCGGTGGCGCTCATCTCGGAGGTATCAAAAGGCAGCGAGACCACGCCGCGATAAAGCGCCATGCGACGCTGAGCGATGGGGTTGTGTGCCAGGCCCACGATGGGCAGGCCGGAGCGAATCCGCGATGCGATGAGCGGCGTATAGCCAGACGCCGTCATGCAGGCAATCGCCGCTACCCCGCTCATGTGGTTGGCAGCGTACATGGCCGACAGGGCAATGGTTTCATCCGGCCGGGTAAAGCCTTCATGAATACGGTGCCCGGACTCTTGCGCCACCCGCTCCCGCTCGGCTCCCAGGCACACGCGCGCCATGGCCTCGACGGTTTCCAGCGGGTAGTCGCCCGCCGCCGTTTCTGCCGACAGCATCACGGCATCGCTGCCATCCAGCACGGCGTTGGCCACGTCGAACACTTCTGCTCGGGTGGGCAGCGGCGCAGAAATCATGCTTTCCATCATTTGGGTCGCCGTGATCACGGCCCGGTTGAGCGAACGGGCGCGCTTGATCATGCGTTTCTGCACGCCGACCAGCTTGGCATCGCCAATTTCCACGCCCAGGTCACCCCGCGCCACCATGACGGCTTCAGAGGCTTCGATGATGCCATCCAGCGTCGCCTCGTCGGCCACGGCCTCGGCACGCTCGACCTTGGCCACCAGGCCAATCTCCTTGCCCTCCTCGCCCAGCAGCCGACGTGCTTCACGCATGTCTTCTGCCGAGCGCGGGAACGAAATCGCCAGGTAATCGACGCCGATCTCCACCGCCGTTTTCAGGTCGGCCTTGTCTTTTTCGGTCAAGGCCGGCGCGGAGAGGCCTCCCCCCTGCTTGTTGATCCCCTTGTGGTTGGAGAGCTTGCCCCCCACGACCACTTGGGTGTGTACCTGCTTGCCTTCGACACGGGTCACGTCCAGTACCACGCGGCCATCGTCCAGCAGCAGGCGGTCGCCGGCCGTGACGTCATCGGCCAGGGTCTTGTAGTCGCAACCGACGCCCTGCTGGGTACCGGCATCGCTGTCCATGGCCATGTCGAGCACGAAGTCCTGGCCCTCTTCCAGATACACCGCGCCCTCCTTGAAACGGGCAACGCGGATCTTGGGGCCTTGCAGGTCGCCCAGCGCCGCTACGCTGCGGCCCAGTTGGGCAGCAATCTCACGCACCCGGGCCAGGCGACGCCGATGGTCGTCGGCGGTGCCATGCGAAAAGTTCAAGCGCACCACATCCACCCCTGCCTTCAGCATGGCCTCCAGTACGCCCTCGCGGTCACTGGCAGGGCCAAGGGTAGCGACGATCTTGGTACGACGAAGGGGGATATGGGTGTTTGTGCTCATAAATGTCCTGACCAGTGAAAGAGGAAGTGTTCGCGTATCAGCATACCCCAAGCAAGATGACACTCGCATGTACTTGTTGCAACGGCCAATGTCAGCGATTACGGCGCCACGTGCACGCACAAGGACAGCGGGTACTCGTCACAGTTGTTGCCATCTCCACCGCGGTCCACCACGAGAAACTCGCCTTCCCGCTCCAGCACCGACTGAATGGCGTGCCAGGTGCCTGCTCGGTAATTCACCCCCTGGCGGCCATCCGTCACGAAGGCCCGAACGTCCTGGGGCGCGATGGTGTCGCCGGGCGGGGCGACCACCACGATGAAACGCTCTTCGTGCAGCGGCATGAAGGCCTGGCTGCCCAGCGGGTGGCGCTCCAGAAACGTCAGCGTCAACGGCAGCGACACCGGCTGGCTGACAAAGATGCTCACCAGGGTGCGCGGGTTGTCGCCCAGCGTCTCGACCCGCGCCAAGTCGTGATGCCGCTGGGTACGCCCTGCGTTGATCGGAAACGATGGCGAGGTGCGCGCATCGAGCACCTCGCCAAATGGTTCAAATGCTGCTTGTGTCAGGGGTTTTGCTTCGAGTGTCAGCATGATGGCTCCTGGAGTTCAGTGTGCTTGTGCGCCACCGTTAGCGAGCGCCAAGGCGCAACGCCGCGTGACGATTCACATCCTTGTACAGCAGATAACGGAACGGGCCAGGCCCACCCGCATAACAGGCTTGAGGGCAGAACGCCCGTAGCCACATGAAGTCCCCCGCTTCCACTTCTACCCACTGCTGGTTGAGGTGGTAGACCGCCTTGCCTTCCAGCACGTAGAGCCCGTGCTCCATCACGTGGGTTTCGTCGAACGGAATCACGCCACCGGGCTGGAACGTCACGATGTTGACGTGCATGTCGTGGCGCACATCGCCAGGTTCGACAAAGCGCGTCGTTGCCCAGCGCCCTTCCGTGCCCGGCATCTCGATCGGTGCGATCTCCTGCTCGTTGGTGACGAAGGCCGGCGGTACGTCCAGCCCCTCGACGAACTCATAGGCCTTGCGCACCCAATGGAAGCGCACCGGCTCGCGGGACTCGTTGCGAACCTGCCAGTGGCTGCCGGGGGGAATGAAGGCGTAGCCGCCAGGGCCCATGAGATGACGCTCGCCAGCCAATGTCAGCGTCAGCTCTCCTTCCACGATGAACAGCACCCCTTCTGCCTGAGGGTCCAGCTCAGGCTTGTCGCTACCGCCCTCGGGCTGCACTTCCATGATGTATTGAGAGAACGTCTCTGCAAACCCGGACAGCGGACGCGCCAATACCCACAGCCGCGTGCCTTCCCAGAAAGGCAGGTTGCTGGTCACGATATCGCGCATCACCCCTTTGGGGATCAGCGCATAGGCTTCCGTGAAAACGGCACGGTCGGCGGTCAACTGAGTTTGCGGCGGGTGTCCGCCGGTGGGCGCATAGTAATTGGCTGGCATGGGGGCCTCCCTGACATTTTTTGTATACGAGAATATGACACTGACCGGAAGCTTATACCGAGCCAGGCAGACACGGGGTACCCCAGCGCCGCCGTGGCCCCTCCGATAAAGGCGATCAACGACAGCACCACGGTCCAGCGGGCCGCCAGCAGCAGGTTGCGCAAAATATCCCAGAAGCTGAGGCGCCAGGCGTACTCGCCCACGCGCCTGAATCAACTGCTGGCGCAGATGTAACGCCAGCGGATAGCTGTTGCGAAACCCCATGACCACGATCTGCTGGGCAGCCGTCAGCGCATCGAATTGGGCGGCAATCCGTTGTCCTATGTGGGGCGTCATGGTGTCCTATCGCATCCTTGGGTTACTGAGTCGGTGCGGGGTGGTGTTCGGCCCAGTGACGAGCGATATCGACCCGGCGGGCAACCCATACTCGATCATGCGCTTCGATATGGTCCAGAAAGCGCTGAAGCGCACGGAAACGGCCCGGGCGGCCCAGCAACCGGCAGTGCATGCCAATCGAAAGCATTTTCGGCGCCTCCTCCCCTTCGGCATACAGTACATCAAAGGCGTCGCGCAGGTAGGTAAAGAAGTGGTCGGCGGTATTGAACCCCTGCGGCGCCGCAAAACGCATGTCATTGGTATCCAGGGTGTAGGGCACCACCAGATGCTGGTGCTCGGCGCCCTGGCTGTCGCTCACGCGGGTCCAGAAGGGCAGGTCGTCGCCGTAGTAATCGCTGTCGTAGAGAAACCCGCCTTCATCCAATATCAGGCGCCGCGTATTGGGACTATCGCGGCCGGTGTACCAGCCTTGTGGCTTCTCACCGTACAGACGCTGGAAAATCTCCATGGCTTTTTGCAGGTGCTCGCGCTCTACGTGCTCGGGCGTTTCCTGATAGTGAATCCAGCGGTAGCCGTGACAGGCCACTTCATGGCCCAGCTCCTTGAACGCCTGCGCCACCTCCGGGTGGCGCTCCAGCGCCATGGCCACCCCAAACACGGTGAGCGGCAGCCCACGACGCTCAAATTCGCGCAGAATGCGCCACACGCCAGCTCGCGAGCCGTACTCGTAGATGGACTCCATGCTCAGGTGGCGGTCGGGATAGCTGGCTGCCCCGATGATCTCGGAAAGGAACTGCTCGGACCCCGCATCCCCGTGAAGCACGCAATTCTCCGCGCCCTCTTCGTAGTTGAGTACGAACTGCACGGCTATTTTGGCGCCGTTGGGCCACTGGGCATGAGGGGGCGTTTGGCCGTAGCCAATCAGGTCACGCGGGTAATGGGAAGACATGGTCGGGCTCCTTTAGCGAGGCAGCGCATTTTAGTTTGTATACAAAATAGTCATTTTAACCAGCGCCTGCAATGCAGCGCAGGGCTAATCATTTGAGTTCTCGACGCTTTGACGGCCCCTGCTGAGCCAGGCTATTGAAACCTGAACGATTGGTCAACCCATATCGAGAGCATCAAGTGCATTAGCCCCTTGCACTTGGCTAAAAACCGCCCTATTTTTGTATACAAGATAGAAAATATTGTTCACACAAGAGTACCCGAACGTGCATATACGTCTGATCAACCCCAATACCACGGCGGCCATGACGGAAACCATTCGTCAAGCCGCCGACAAGCTGGCAGCACCGGGGACCCTCATCAGCGCGACGCAACCCGAGGCTGGCCCGGTCTCCATCGAAAGCCACTTCGATGAAGCGGTGAGCGCAGTAGGCGTTGCCGAAGAAGTTCTGAAAGGCGAACGCGAAGGCGGTATCGATGCGTACGTGGTGGCCTGCTTTGGCGACCCTGGCCTGCTGGCCGCCCGCGAGCTGACTCGCGCTCCGGTGATCGGCATTGCCGAAGCCGCCTTTCATATGGCCACGCTGATCAGCACTCGCTTCTCCATTGTGACGACGCTGGGACGCACCGGCATCATCGCCGAGCACCTGCTGGAGCAGTACGGCTTTCACCACCACTGCCGCCGCATCCGCGCCGCCGAGATCCCCGTACTGGATCTGGAAGATCATCCGGACGCGGCGTTCAGCCGTATCGTGCAGGAGTGCTGCCGTGCCCGCGACGAAGATGGCATTGGCGCCATCGTGCTGGGCTGCGGGGGCATGGCCAACCTGACCCAGGCCATTAGCCACGAGGTCGGCCTGCCCGTGGTGGAAGGGGTGAGCGCCGGGCTGAAACTGGCCGAGTCGCTCGTCGGGCTGGGCTTGCAGACCAGTAAATACGGCGACCTGGATTACCCACGCCGCAAAACCTTTACCGGCAAGTTTTCAGATTTTTCCGACCTGACGCTGCCACCTACGCGCCAGTGAATCGCTAACACCGAAAACTGACCACATAAGAAAACACGCCTACAAAAAATCATAACAGCACAACGAATACCGCCATCAGCACGCCACGCCGCAAGCGTCTCCCGGGTAGCCTACTGCCCGGGTTACCAATAACATCGATAATCTTGCGAGGACGGTAACATGAGCACTTCTACCTCTGCTCTTACCTCAGACGAAGCACCCAACGCGGCGCAGTCAGCCGCCAGCAAAGCCGTCGGCGCAGAAAGCCTGGCGCCGCAAAGCACCCGTATCATGGGGCGCACCTCCTACTTTCTTGCCTGGTTTGGTGGCTGCGTGTCGATTGGCACCTTCGCCATGGGCTCCAGCGTGGTGGGCACGCTCAACTTGCTGCAAGCCACCCTGGCCATTGCCATCGGCTGTTTTGTGATCGGCGTGGCGCTGGCCATCAATGGCGCCGCCGGTTACAAGTACGGCATTCCGTTCATGGTGCAGGCGCGCAGTGCCTTTGGGTTTACCGGAACGCGTATCCCCGGGCTGGTGCGCGCCGTGCCTGCCATCGTGTGGTATGGCTTCCAGAGCTGGATTGGGGCCGGTGCCCTCAACATGGTGTCGGCGACGCTGTTCGGCTTCGACAACCTGATCTTCTACTTCATCACCTTTCAGTTTTTGCAGATCGGCCTCTCGGTGCTCGGCTTTCAGGGCATCAAGTGGCTGGAGAATATCGGCAGCGCTTTTATTCTCTGCTCGCTGATGTACATGTTCTACGCCACCGTGCAGCGCTATGGCGATGAGCTGTCGGCCAGCCTGCTGACCATGGAAGGCTCCTGGGGCATGCCCTTCTGGAGCGCCACCATGCTGTTTCTAGGCATTTACAGCACCATGATGCTGAATGTAAGCGATTACTCGCGTGAACATAAAAAAGGCACCGGACAAGGGCTATTGACCACCATTTACGCCATGTCGATTCTGCCCTGCACGCTGTTCATGGGTTTGATCGGCTACATGGTGTCCCAGGCTACCGGCACCGCCGACCCCATTCAGGTATTCGCCAACGCCGTGGATAACACCCCGCTGTTGATGATCACCCTGCTCTTCATCGCCTTTGCCCAGGTGACCACCAACGTGCTGAACAACGTGGTGCCGCCCACCTACGTGCTGATGGACGTCTTCAAGCTCAAATTTCCGGTGGCCACCGTGATCGTCGGGCTGCTGGCCTTTGCGACTTTCCCCTGGAAGCTGGTGCAGCCGGAGTCGGCCGCAGGCCTGCAGATGTTCGTGCAAACCTACTCGGCCTTCCTCGGCCCCATCTTCGCCATCCTGGTCGTGGACTACTACGTCATCCGTCGCCGCACGCTGGACATCGGCAAGCTCTACGATGAAAACGGCCCTTATCAGGGCATCAACCAGGCCGCACTGATCGCCACGGTCGTCGGCATCGCAGCCGCCCTCGCTTTCTCATCTGTCTCCTGGTACGCCAGCCTGATCCCTGCCGGGCTGACCTACTACCTGCTGATGAAACACTGGCCCGCTTGCCAGCGCTTCACTCAGTAATCCGCCCTGCCCTTGCCTGCCACCTTGCGTGGCGGGCATCTTTCCGAAAGCATACTCCTTGCGTACCCTGAAGCGTTCAGGCGTCCACTTTCCAGCACGCGGCCCAATGCTGTTGGCCGAGCACTTTAGCGGGAGGCACGTGTTGCCGGCACTCCTCTGTGGCCAACGAACAGCGCGGTGCAAAGGCACAGCCCTGTGGTGGAAACGCCATGTCCGGCGGAGAGCCAGGAATTGCACTGAGTCGCGCACCTTTTAACTCACCAGAAGCACGCGACTGCATCAACCCTAAAGTGTAAGGATGTCGTGGTGCGCGAATAATTTCATCCACGCTGCCTGTTTCCACGACGCGGCCTGCATACATCACCGCGATGCGGTCGGAAATCTCATTGGCAACGCCCATATCGTGAGTCACAAAAATGACCGACATACCCAACTCACGCTGCAAGTCGCGTAACAACAGCAGGATCTGTATCTGAACGGTCGCATCCAAAGCCGTTGTCGGCTCATCCGCCAACAGCAGCCGTGGGCGGCATGACAAGGCCAGGGCAATCATGGCCCGCTGGCTCATCCCCCCCGACATTTCATGGGGATAATTGGACAAGCGTCGTTTGGCGGATGGAATCCGCACCAGCTCGAATAGTTCCAGTGCCCGCGCCAAGCCCTCTGCGTGACTTACCCCCTCATGGCGGCATACCGTCTCGGCAATTTGATCACCTATACGAAAGACAGGATCGAACGCGAGCATCGGTTCCTGAAAAATCATCGAGGTGGTAAACCCCCGATAGGCCGACAGCTCACGCCGCGACATGGCGAGGATATCTTGCCCGGCTACTGTCACATGGCCTTCCATAGACGTTCTACGTTCGGGCAGCAGCCGCATCAGCGCGCGTAATGTCACACTCTTGCCCGAGCCACTTTCCCCTAGAATCGTCAGTACCTCGCCTTTGGCAAGGGTCAAATCAACGCCGTTCACCGCCTGCACGCAACGGCCAGGGGATTTGAAATGCACTTTCAGGTTTTGTACATCCACCAATGGCTCGCTAACGGAGGTCAGCGCCTGCGGGGATGGCTCAGAAGATGTCTGGCAGTTCAAAGGATCATGGGCCGTCATAGCGATGCTTCCTCAACACTCGATGTCGTTGCCAGCAACTGCACTTCGGTTGCCCGGCAACAAGCCGAACGGTGTTCGAAGTGGCGCGTCGCCCCCTCCTTCAACGGTCTCAGCTCTGGCTCTTCTGCACGACAAGCCTCCACCGCCATGCTGCAACGCGGGCAGAATCGGCAACCTCGGGGCAAATCAATCGGGTTGGGAGGATCGCCCGCAAGTGGGGCTGCCTGGGTGCGATTATCGGGATCCATGGAGGGCATGGCCGACATCAAGGCGCGTGTATAAGGGTGAGCGGGTGCCTGATAGAGTGACTCACTCTCGCCCATTTCGGCGACTCGCCCTAAATACATCACCATTACACGGTCACTGATGTATCGCACGACATTCAGGTCATGGGAAATGAAAAGATAGGTCAAACCGTACTCTTGCTTCAGGTCGACCAGCAAGTTGAGCACTTGAGCCTCTACCGATTTATCCAGGGCCGAAACGGCTTCATCAAGAATCAGTAGCCTGGGTTCAAGTGCCAACGCGCGAGCAATATTGACGCGCTGGCGCTGCCCCCCGGAAAGCTCATGAGGATAACGACTCGCAAACTGATTCGGGAGCAGGCCGACCTGGTCCAGCAGCTTGCGAGCCCTGGCATTGGCTTCTTTCTTGCCAAGGCCATGTACCTGAGGCCCAAAAGCGATGGACTCCTCGACGCTCATACGGGGGTTGAGCGAAGCGTAGGAGTTTTGAAACACCATCTGAACCTGGCGACGCATGTCGCGCAGCGACAAGCCGCCAGGCGTACCGACGGGATCGCCATCGAAGATCACTTCACCCGCATCGGGGGTCAGTAGCTGCATCAACAGGCGTGCCGTGGTGGATTTACCACAGCCTGATTCGCCGACAATGCCTAACGTTTCACCTTTCAAAACGTCGAAATCGACGCCATCAACGGCATGCACCTTACTGACAGGACGGCCGAAAAAATCTTTT
>NZ_LFGT01000005.1:213465-222642 GCF_002078115.1 Halomonas sp. BC2
AATCTTTTTTGATAATGAAGTGCTTGCGCAGCCCTTTCACGCTCAACAGTGGCTGGGCAGCTCCTCCTCTATCACGGGGGTCCAAGGGTGTTGTCACGGCTGGAGAAGCGTCTATCGAAACACGTTCAGCATTCATAGTTTCACATCCATGGCAGAGCGCAGACCATCGCTGAGCGTGTTGAAACAGATCGATACCGTAAAAATCATGACGCCGGGCAGAATGGTAATCCATGGGTTGACGTAGATGGCATCGCGCAAGGTATTGAGCATTAGGCCCCACTCCGGCATCGGCGGCCTGGCCCCTAAACCAAGAAACGAGAGACCTGAGGCCAGGATCATGCTGACGCTGATGAGCGAGGTGGCATAAACGAAAATGGGGCTGAGTACATTGCCCAGCACATGGCAGCGGATGATTCTCAAACTGCCCGCCCCACTGGCACGGGCGGCTTCAATGTAATCGGTGCTGCGTATTTGCGTTGTCACACTTTCCGCGACCCGCGCAATGGGTGGTATGAACACCACGGTCAACGAGAATAGCGAGTTGATGATGCCTGCACCCAATGCCCCCGCTAACGCAATCGCCAGCAGCACGGCAGGGAAGGCATAAAACACATCGATAATGCGCATGAAGATGGTATTGGTTCTGCCTCCTACAAAGCCCGCGACAATACCGATCGCGCTTCCTATCACGAACGCGTTCACCACTGGCATGACGCCGATCAATAGCGATAATCGAGCGCCGTAGATCAATCGCGAAAGCATGTCGCGACCTAGCTCGTCGGTACCCAGCCAATGGCCTGATGTACCAATCGGCCGCAACCGCGACATCATGCTGGTTTTATACGGGTCCATGGGAGCCAACCAGGGAGCAAATATCGCCATGGCCAGGATACACAGCAGGATGATGCCTGCTACCAGTGCGACAGGGTCACGCCTCAGGCGCCGAAATACCGGCCCCCAGTACCCTTTGCTTGGGGTCACCTGCACGTCGGTCTTCGCCGAAGCATCAAGAGAGGTCGTTGTCATGAGATTCTCCTAGCCGATCAGCCGCGCTGAATACGTGGGTCAAGGCGCGCCTGGACGAGATCGACCATTAAATTGAGCGCTACAAAGAACAACGCCAGGATCAAAATCGTGCCTTGCAAGATGGGCAAATCGCGCTGAAAAATAGCGTTATTGAGCAACAACCCTGTCCCAGGCCAAGAGAACACGGTCTCGACGAGAATTGAGCCACCTAATAGATACCCTAACTGCAGCCCCATCACCGCTAACGCAGTAGGCGCGACATTCTTGATGACATGCAAAAAGATACGCCGCTCTGCCAAACCTTTAGCGCGCAGCGCTTCAACAAACTCGTGGGCCAGGATATCCGCCACCATGGCTCGCACCGTGCGCGTAACGACGCCCATGGGAATCACCGACAGCGTCACCGCAGGTAGAATCAAGTGACGCAGGTAGGCCCACTCGAAACTCCAATCGCTGGAGCTTCCTGGCCCTGCACCGGAGGAAGGCAGCCAGCTCAGCTCCACTGAAAAGATGATCACCAGCAGCATGCCCAACCAGTAGTGCGGAATACTGACGCCACCCACGGCAACGCCCGTCACGATGCGGTCAAGCATGGACCCCTGGTAATAGCCGGCGAGTGCTCCAAACGTGCACCCCAAGGTAAAGCCAATCATTGACGCAGCAGCGGCGAGCAACAGGGTGTTTTTGAGGGCGCTGAACACTTCTGTCGTCACCGCCCTGCCATTGGCGGCCGACATGCCCAGGTCACCCTGCACGGCTCGGCTCACCCAACGCCCAAACTGCTCTGGCAATGGCCGGTCAAAGCCGTAGGCTCGCTGCACCATCGCGACGACGTCACTGGGCGCATCGGGAGAGACGACGGCGTCCATGGGGTCGCCCGGTGACAGATGGACCAATGAGAAACAGAAAAAACTCACCGCCAAGGTGATCGGAATGACATACAGAATTCGCTTGAGGAAGTAGGTGCTCATCGTGTCTCCTGGCTATGCGCGGAGTGGCTGACAAGCCACTCCGCGTGCATAACTCACTCCTCGATATAGACGGGGGTCAGGTCCTGGAACCAGTTTTTAGCCTGAACGAACCCTTTGACGTGGGGCTGCATCGCGCGCGGGCCAACGTCATGGGCTACCCACAGCCAAGCGGCATCATCGACCATGCGGGCATGGAACTCGGCGAGGATGGCGTCTTGCTCGGCTTGATCGAAGGTGACACGCGCTTCATCCAGCAAACGGTCATATTCAGGGTCATTCATATAGCCCCAGTTGAAGCCATTGGGGGGAGCCATACTGGAGTGCATGAAGCGGTAAAAAGCAGAGAACGGGTCCAACCAAGCGAAGGTGATGTTGGTCGCATGCGCTCCACGACTGCTGGCATCCGCAGCGCCACGACGCCAGTTTGGAAATAACGACTCCCAGTCCAGCACTTCAAACTCGAGGTCGATACCAACCTCCGCAAGGTTTTGCTGAATGTACTCATTCATGGCCAAGGGCTGCATTTGGCCGGAGCCGGAGGTCGAAATGAGCACTTTGATGTCGACGGGATTGTCGGGGCCAAAACCGCTCTCGGCCAATAGCCGCATGGCTTCTTCGGGGTCGTAGCGGGTTTCGAAGGTGGGCTCGCCATACCAGGGATGATCCGGCGCCACGATACCCACTGCGGGCACCATCAAACCACCCAGCATGGCTTCCAGACCTTCACGGTCCACTGCCAGGTTAGCCGCTTTGCGGACGTTGATATCACGCCAGGGGCTGCCTTCTTGCATGGAGAACTGATAAGGCCAGGTGTGCGGATAAGGATTGCTGGTGATCTCCATACCTTGAGACTGCATACGAGGAATGGCATCTGGCGCCGGCGACTCGATCCAATCGACCTGCGACGAGAGCAGCGCGGAAGTGCGCGAGCTGGATTCAGGCATCGGGATCAGTTCGAGTCGTGTCAGGCGAGGCACACGCGCTTCATCCCAATACTCCAGGTTGGGTTCCAGCACGGCACGCTCGCGAGGCACCAGGCGCGTCAGCTTGAAAGGCCCTGTACCCGAAGGAGCGCTGGCAAACGCATCCCAGTCACCGCCCAATGCTTCCCATTGCGCAGGGCTTGAGAAGAGCAGGAAGGAAAGCTGGTAGGGGAACCATGCATCTGGCTCGCTGGTGGTGAACTGAATGGTGTAGTCGTCTACTTTTTCGTAGCCATCCATGGAAGGAATACGGCCCCGGACGTTACCTGCCTGGCGGGCATCGAACTGCTCGGACGCTTCATCGTAAATTTTATCGAGGTTCCAGATGGCAGCGTCGGCATTCCACTCACTACCGTCATGGAAAAGCACGCCTTCACGCAGATTGAAAACCCACACTCGCTGGTCGTCCGCATCGACCTCCCAGCTTTCCGCCAGCCCTGGCGTCAATCCACTTACCTCCTCTGCCGAGGACATGTCCCAGTTGATCAACGCATCATAGATGGTGTAACCGAGGAAGCGATAACCCTCGAAGCCGCTATCAGGCTGCCCGGTCGTCAGCGGAATATCGGAGGCCGTCATCGCGATACGCAGCACTTGCTCGTCCGACATGGCTGGGGCTGCGAAAAGCGCTACGCCCAGCGATAACAGCGCGGTACGTCGGGTTTGATGCATGAAACGCAGGGTCGCCACCATTTTCTTGTATACCATTTTAATCGTCCCCTTACTGTTTACTTAGCAGAAAGCAAAGCTCTTGATGCTTATACCGTGCTTAAGTAGTGCAAGAGGAGTGCCAAAAAGGAGGCCAACCATCAAAACGGTGCCAAAAGCAGCAAAAATCAATGTACAAAAAATATATTTTTCGTATACATGAGATATTTAGCGAGAGTTCTTCCTGACCCTCTTTTTATGAAAGACAACACAATCCTGCTATTGCTGCGCGACGCCTGTGCTGTACCTGTTGGCTTGAAGGCATTGCAACGGTGCAAGCGAGCACGCGTTCAACCCAAAATAGTGCGCCACAGCAGCCGACGCAGCCCATTCAAGGCCACTCATGAGCACACATCGAGGAAAATGGCATCACGGACAGCGCCAGCAGGCTTTAAAACGACTCGACGCCTACCCGGCACTGCGGTGATCAGGCCCTGCGGTGATAGAGTTCAAAGACGAAAGACTTCACGCAGGTCGGGCGTATCACTTTTCTCTTCGACTATCGACAGCGACGCTTCGATGGCCTTGAGGTGACGGCTCATGAAGGCCTTGGCGCGTTCGCCATTGCCTGCTTCCAGGTAGCCGATCAGGTCGTCATGATCGTGGGACTCGCAGCCCAGGTGGCCGCGATGCCCATATACGGCGAGGATCAGTGAAGAGCGCGAGCAGAGGCGCTCGACGAATTCCGCCAGGGTGGCGTTGCCGGAGAGCTGCGCCAGGCGCACGTGGAAATCGGCCGAGAGACGGATGGCCACGCTTTGCTGGCCGCTGCGCAGGGCCTGTCGCTCCTGCCTGGCCATGTCTCGCAGCTCGGCAGCCGCCTTGGCATCCATGCGCCTTGCCACGTCGGGCATCAGGCCGCACTCGATGAGCTGGCGTGCATCGAACACGTCCTTGGCTTCATCGGCGGTAGGGCGCGTCACGCTGGCCCCACGGCGCGGCGTCAGGGTCACCAGTTGCTCCAGCGCCAGCCGCTGCAGGATTTTACGGATCCCCGTGCGGCTGATGCCAAACACCTCTGCCAGGGCATCTTCGCGCAGCCGGGCACCCGGCTTGAGGCGTTGCTCCACGATGGCATCGCTCACTGCCCGGTAAATGGCTTCGTGGCGCTCGTCACCCTCTTTTTCCGTGGGCCGCCGTTTCAACGCCGTCTGCGCTTCGCTCATGGGGTCTCCTCTCTGCGAACCGATTTACTCCTCCCAGGCCGCTATGATATCGCGCTCTTCGTCACTCATGTTGGTGATATTGCCCAGCGGCATGTAGCGAGTGTCGACGACCCGCTGAATCTGCGCCTTGTGGCCCAGTATCTCTTCCCAGTGATCGAAGGCGTAGCCCGCAGGTGGCGCGGAGAACCCGGCGTGCTCAGGGTTACGCGCATGACACAGGGTGCAGTGCTGCTCCACCAGAGCGGTGACCTGAGCCTGATCGGGGGCCGCGCCGGTACTTTCCACGGCGGCGCGTGGGCTGGGGGCCGCTACCCAGAACGCCAGCAGAATGAGCCCTACGCCTATCGCAGGATAGGCAGGCTGGACCTTGCCCGCATGCATCAGCACGAAGAACTGACGAATCAGCGCGCCAGCAAAGATGAACAAGGCCATGACGATCCAGGCCTGCTCATGGGAGTAAAGAAAAGAGTAGTGATTACTCACCATCAGCAGCACCACCGGCAGCGTGAAGTAGGTGTTGTGCACCGAGCGCTGCTTGCCGCGCTTGCCATCTAGCGGGTTGGGGGCCTCTCCGGCTTTCATGGCCTTGACCATGCGGCGCTGGCCGGGAATGATCCAGAAGAAGACGTTGGCCGACATGGCCGTGGCCATGACGGCCCCGGTGAGCAGAAAGGCGGCCCGCCCGGTGAACATCTGGGTGCTCAAATACGCCACGACCACCATCATCACCGCCACGGCAATGCTCAGCAGGCCGTCACGCTGCATATCCGGGCTGATACGCTTGCAAAGCTCGTTATAGACCACCCAGCCGCCCAGCAGGAAGCCCAATGCCAGCAGGTTGGCTTGCCAACCGGTGAGGTTGGCCGCCCAGGCCCAGTTGCTGTTGGAGTTGACCAGGTAGAAGCCCGGATTGACCATATAAAGAATGACGAACAGCGCAAAGCCAGAGAGCCATGTGGTGTAGGCTTTCCAGAACGACCAGTGCAGGTCGTTGGGGAGCTTGGCAGGGGCCGTGGCGTATTTCTGGTTATGATAGAAACCACCGCCATGCACCGCCCACATCTCACCAAACACGCCCTTGTCACGATCTTCCTGAGCCTTGGGCGTGCGCAGGCTGTTATCCAGCATGACGAAATAGATCGACTCTCCGATCCAGGCAATGGCGGCAATCACGTGGAGCCAGCGCAGCAGCAGGTTGGCAAATTCGATAGTGTACGCTTGCATGTGAAGCCCCCTCAGCTACCGCGATAGGTCGAGTAGCCATACGGCGAGAGCAGCAGCGGTACGTGGTAGTGCTGGCTGGCATCGGCCACGCCAAAGCGCAGCGGGATGACGTCCAGGAAGCGGGGCTCGGCAGCCTCGACCCCCTGCTGGCGTAAATAGTCTCCCGCATGGAACACTAGCTCATATTCGCCAGCGGTCAGCGCCTCGCCTTCCAACAGCGGCGCATCACAGCGGCCGTCGCTGTTGGTGACGGTGGTCGCTAACGGCTCGCGCTGGCCACCGGTCAACCGAAAGACCTCGATGATGATGCCCTGACCGGGCTGCCCTTTGGCGGTATCCAGCACGTGGGTAGTCAAGCGTCCCATCGTCACTCCTCATATTGGCAGGGTTATTGGTGTTGTTGGCAGGTTTGACCTATTGGTCAAAGAGTACCGTTGATGCTATTTATTGTATACAGCAATTCCCTTTTCGCACGCTTGGAGAACCCTTGTGCCGACTGAAACGCCTTTGCGACTGTCCCCTGTCCCGAGCCAAAGCAGCCTGGAAACCTTCGTGGCACACTATGGCGATGTCTATGAACACTCTCCCTGGGTGGCCAAGGCCGCCTGGCAACACGGCCTGGAAGAGACTCACGACGCCCCGGATGCGCTGGCCGAACTGATGGGCAAGATGCTTCAACAGGCATCTCCCGAGCAGCAGACGGCCGTCATTCAGGCACACCCTGATCTGGCCGGCAAAGCCGCGCTGGCCGGGGAGCTGACCCACGACTCTACCAGCGAACAGGCCGGTGCTGGGCTCGATCAGTGTTCACCGGAAGAGTTTGCCCGCTTCGAGCAGTTGAACGCCGCCTATCAGGAAAAATTTGGCTTTCCCTTCGTGATTGCCGTCAAGGGCCTGGACCGCTATGCCATTCTGGAGGCCTTTGAAAAGCGGTTGAACAACGATCCGGTACAAGAAAGAAAAACGGCCATCGAGCAAATCATCAGGATTGCACGGTTTCGGCTGAGAGCGCGTGCAGGCGACGCCACCTAACGCCCGCTCTTCGGATAAAAAAATGCCGCGCTTCAGGGCGCGGCATTTTCATGGAGCAACCGTTACGATTTGGCAGTATCGGCTGCTTTCTTGGTGGTCTCTTCCGCCATTTTCTGACTTTCCTGCAGGAAGCCCTGGCTGATAGAGGTCACTTTTTCGGAGTCACCTTTCATGCGCTCCATCATGTCGCTGGCCGCTTTCTGCTGGCTTTCCATGGCTTTCTTGAAACTATCGGCGTCTTTGACGTCGAGCCAGGTGCGCGCCTGGGCGATGGTCATGTCGGAATAGGCGCGTGCAGCATCCATTTGAGCGCCGACCAGTTGCTCGTAGTAGTCCAGCGCTGCCAGTGTGTAAGAGCGCATGGGGGAAACAAACACGGACTCGAACTGCTGGCTGGTTTTTTCTGCTGTCTTGTTCATCACTAAATCTCCTTGAGTGAGCTAGCGGTACGATGCGCTCGACGGCGCATCTTGATAGGCGGTTGCCGTTGCTAATATCAAAGCTAGCAGCGCTTTTTGTGCAGCGCAACATGATTTTTTTCACCTTCATGCACGCTGCATCGCCATTATCGATGACTCACTCGCGGTTAATCATTATTAGCGGTTTCCGAACAAGTGCTTACGCGCCAGGTCATCCATGGGCGCACCTGCCTGGGGGTTCACATCCTCGACCAATGCATAGGCTTTGCGAATGGCGGGACGCTGGGAAAGCTCTTCGAACCAGCGCTCCAGGTCGGGAAACTCCTCCAGGGTCTGGCGCTGTTTTTCCCAGGGCACGATCCATGGGTAGATGGCCATGTCGGCAATCGAGTAACGGTCGCCGCCCACATAGTGCTGCTGGGAAAGACGCTGGTCCAGCACGCTATAAAGCCGATTGGTTTCACGCACGTAGCGCTCGATGGCGTAGTCGATCTTGTGGGGCGCATAGTGGCAGAAGTGATGATTTTGCCCGGCCATGGGGCCTAGCCCACCCATCTGCCAGTGCAGCCACTGCAGTACCACATAACGCTCGCGCCCTTCTGCTGGCAGGAACTGGCCACTCTTGTCTGCCAGGTACTCCAGAATCGCCCCTGACTCGAACAGCGCCATGGGCTGCCCCCCGTCGCGCGGGGCATGGTCGACGATGGCAGGAATACGATTATTGGGCGCAATGGCCAGGAACTCGGGGTCGAACTGCTCGCCCCGCCCGATATTGATGGGCTTTACGCGATAAGCGAGCTTTGCTTCTTCAAGCATGATGGAGACTTTGTGGCCGTTGGGCGTTGTCCAGTAATACAGGTCAATCATTGCCATCTCCTTGTCCATGAAGGGCGTCCCCATACAGGGCCTGCCCCTTCATGTTGCCTGTGAGTGTCAGCGGCGAGTACCGCTTAGCCTAGTATAGATCACGAATGGTCATGGCCTTGCCCGCCACGCCATCGTGCACCGCCAGCATGCGCTGGAACCAGCCGGCCACGGGGTCACGCTCCTCCACCAGCGTTTCGGTCGAGACGCTATAGGCCCACATCATGCTGCCGAACAGCAGGTAATCTGCCCCAGCGGGGGAGTCACCATCGAGGAAAGGGGTTTCCTTGAGTTGTGCACTGACGGGCACCAGCGCCTGATGCAGTTGCTGGCGGCCTTTCTCAGGGTCGTGAACCGCCTCGAGGCTGGCCCCAAAGCGCGCTTCACGGGTGGTGCGGAAGTACTCCCGATCCTCCGGGTGGATGGCTTCCAGCAGATCCAGCACCACGATACGAAACAGCGCGGGCGTAATGCTGCGGTCCACCAGTTGCTTGAATAGCGTGACACGCTGCAAGCCCAGCCCATCGCCCAGCACCGGCGCCTCAGGGTAAGTGGTATCCAGGTAGCGCAGGATATCGAAGCTGTCGGTGACCACCGTGTCGCCATCGGTCAACACCGGCACCTTGTCGTAGTGGGCAAATGCCAGCGCCTCTTTCTGCTGAAACCGCCAGGCCACCGTAGTGTATGCCAGCCCTTTGTGGGCCAGCGCCATGCGCACGCGCCAGCAGTAGGGAGAAAATCTCAAGCGATCATCGCGACCGCACAAATCTTGACGTCCTCCCCG